>NZ_NOZF01000176.1:0-26996 GCF_002258565.1 Rhodococcus sp. 05-2254-6 | reverse complement strand
TCCATGTTCCAGCATCGCTATTCCTTGCCCGCCGCCGTCCCCACCCCCACACCGAATTCCGAGTTGCTCGTGGGCGTCACCTCGGGAACCACCGGTCCGCCCAAGCTGTTCGTGCGCAATCAAGCGTCGTGGGCGGCGACGCTGGATCGCTCCGATGCCTTGTTCGATCTCGGTCCGGGAGATCGGGTGTCCGCACCGGGCACTCTCGATCACACGCACTTTCTCTACGGCGCACTGCACGGGCTCACCCGCGGGGCGACGGTCGACCTACGGGAGCCCACGGTGGCCCTCGAAGATGCTGCAACACATCTGTATTCGGTCCCGACCATTGCTTGGGACATCGCTCGCTCGGGAGTGCGATCGGACAGTGTCCGTGAAGTGCTCTCGTCCGCGGCGCGATGGGCGGAACCGGGGAGGGCCGCTCTGGCGGCGGTACTTCCGAACGCGGCGCTGACGCATTTCTACGGGGCGTCGGAGCTGAGTTTCGTTTCCTACGACCGAAGCGAAATCGAAGGCACCGAGGTCAGCGGGCAGCTGTTCGACGGAGTCGAGGTCGAGATCCGGGACGAGCTGCTTCATGTCCGCAGCGACATGCTGTTCGACGGCTACCTGAGCCGATTGGGAGGCCACACCACTCTGACGAACGGGCCGGTCGACGGGTGGATGACCGTCGGCGATCGCGGCAGTGTCGAAGACGGCCGACTGACCTTGTACGGCCGCGGCAGCGAGACGATCGTCCGGGCCGGTCTCACGGTGGAGTTGACCCCGATCGAGGCGGCCCTGCTCGCAGTTCCCGGTGTGCTCGAGGCCGGGGTGGTCGGGTTGCCCAACGACAGAACCGGTGAGGAACCTGCTGCCGGAGTTGTTGTGGGGCAGACCGATTCGATATCCGTGGCTCGGATTCGCCGCCACCTGCGCACCGTGCTGCCGGGGCCGAGCCTGCCCGTGGTGATCGCCGTCGTGGACGCTCTTCCGCGTACGCCGCGCGGCAAGCTCGACCGTCAGGCTCTGGCGGCAACCTTGGCCACAGTGCGGACCGTGGGCTCGCCCGATGCTCCGGTGACGACGAACCAGACGGTCAACGCGCCGCCGTCGTAGCGATGGCGCAGAGTGACGCGTTCACCCGCCAGTACCGGGCTCAGGTATTCGATGACGGCGCGGTGCGGCGACGCGGCCAGCTCGGGCACGTCGACCAGCAACTCCTCGATCGCGTGCCAGTAGACCGCATTGTTGAGGTGGTCGAACGGATCGATATCGGTTGCGCGCAAGGGGAACTGCACATCCGTGGGCGATTCGGCCGGCACCGGCTCGGTCAGCCATGCCTTCCATCGCAACCGGTGTTGATCGGTGGTTCGCGCCAGCATTTCCAGGGCACCGTCGCTGATGCGGGTCGGCATTCCGGTGTCCTTGCTGATGTTGATCCAGAAGCCCTCGGTCTCGATGCGTCCACCCTTCGGTGTCGTCAGTGCCACGCGCATGTTCGACCACCGCGTCGACATCGACGAACACCAGCGCCGCATGTGCACTCGGTCCGGGAAATGGATCGGCTCGAAGACGTCGATGACGGTGCGCCGCACGATCCATATGGGATCCGTCTTGCCCAGGGGAGTGGCGTCGAGGTTGTCGGTACCGATGTCCTGCAGGTAGCGGGCAACGCCGTCGAACCGTAGTCGGTTGTTCGGATCGATGTCGCCGGTTCGCACCGGCCAGTCGGTCTCGAAGCCCTCACCGGGCGGCGGCTCCGGTGCCAGTTCGTCGTCGAATCCTGCCGGTTCCACACGTGCATTGGTCACGTCCGCACTGTACGCGCGCACCTACACGATGTGACGGGCGCGCATACCGTCGAACACCGGTGCCACGCGCACCACGTCGCCGGTGGTGGGAGCGTGGACCATCTGGCCGTTGCCCATGTAGATCGCCACGTGGCCCGGCCCGGCCGGCCCGAAGTTACCGAACAGCAGATCGCCCGGTTGCGCCATTGCCATCGGAATCTCGGTGCCCACGTTCCACTGAGTCTCCGAGGTTCGGGGCAGCGTCACCTTTCCGCCCGAGGCCTTGTAGAGGGCATACGACGTCAGGCCCGAGCAGTCGAATCCGCCGCCGGACGGTCCGTTGATGTTGCCGCCGCCCCACACGTACGGCAGCCCCAGGTAGTCCATCGCCAACTGCACCGATCGTCCGCCGATTCCGGTGAGGTCGAGTCCGGCGAACGGGGTCAGGATGGCGGCGAACTGCGTTTCGGTCGCCCGGATACGAGAGACGTACGGCTTGGTCTGCGTCTCGTAATCGAATGTGCCAGAGGGCATACCGCCCGATCGCAGCACCGCTCCCGCGCCGGCGTTGTATCCGGCCAGGGTCAGATCCAAGGTGTCACCGGACACCTTGCCCTCGCGCTTCCACCCGTCGACCTGCCCGTAGATATCGCACAGCAGTGTGCCCGACGCCATCACCGAATCACCGATGCTGTTGACGTCGGTGACACCGTTGCCGTCGTAGTCCTTGCCGTACGTCGCCCAGGTTCCTGGCATGAACTGCCCTGGCCCCTGCGCGCCGGTGCTCGAGACCGGAGCAGTGGGGCCGTGCCGAAAACCGTTCTCGGCGGCATACAGTGCCGCGATGGTCGTCGCTTTGACGCCGCCGCAGATGTTGCCCGCCTTCTGCAGCCACGGCACGAAGGCGGTGATGGCTCCCACGGCACCCAAACCGATCGCGCCCACATTGATGCCGGTGAACGTAGCGGGTTGACCGGGAAACAGTGCACGTCTGATGGCCTCGGCCGACGCCATGAACGCGGTCTGGGTGGCGATGTCGGCGGCGGTGTACGTACGGCCGGCGAATTGAACGGCACCGGCTCCGAGCGCCGCTGCGGTGGTGGACAGCGCATTCGACGACCCAGCGCCCGAGGAGAACACACTGAACGGCAGTGGCGCGCTGGGTACCGCCGCAGCGAGAGCGGCAGGAGCGGCGGCAACAACATCTGTCGCCGCCGCAGCAGGATCGGTGGCAGTGGCAGGATCGGTAGCACTGGCAGCATCAGCGGTATCGGCTGCTTCTGTGTCCACTGCTTCGATGTCTTCCACCGTCGGCAGATCGGGGAGCATCGGTTCGGCGGCGGTGTGCAGGCCCTCGGCGGCGTCGGAGAGAGTGCGGTCGGCGATGTCGGCGGCCGGTTCGGGCATGGTGCCCAGTAGTTCGGTCCACTGATCGCTCATCGTCTTCGCCTGATCTTCGGCGTTGGCGGCAATGTCTGCCGCCTGGTCTTGCACCGCCTGATCGGGAATCGGAGCCGGGGCGTCGGTTCCGGCGACTACACCGGCGGCGGACACGATGACGGCAACGATGACTGCGAATGGATCGCCTGCCATGTATCGACTCCTGCTACTCGAACGATCTTCCCCGAGCCAGGAGCTGTGATCAGTCTCACTCGGGTGCTGCACCCATCATGCACGGTGCAGACGTTCGACTCATGAGATTCGCAAAAGGAAATGCAGGGTTGTCAGAGCAGTATTTTCAAACCAAAGTTGCCCAGTAGTCCGAGAAGCGGATTCCGATGAGCGCGACGACGATTGCGTACCACACCGCGAGCAGCGTCCAGCGCCATTCGAGGAAGAGGCGTCCGACGGTGCCGCCGCTGTTCGGGCCGGAGCCGACCAATCGGCTCAGAGCCAGCAAGAACAACGGCATCGTCACCGCCCACACCACCATGCAGTAGGGGCACAGGGCGTTGATCACGTACAGGCTCTCGAAGATCAGCCAGTGCACGAAGACCTCGCCGAGCAGCAGGCCTGCACTCAGTCCGAGCCAGAACCAGTGCGGCAGCTCGACGCGGCCGAGCCAGAGCACCCCGGCGACGAGGGCAATGGAGAAGGCGACGATGCCGAGGATGGGGTTCGGAAAACCGAACAGCGCAGCCTGTTTCGTCACCATCACCGAGCCGCACGAGAGCACCGGGTTCAGGCTGCACGACGGGACGTACGACGCGTCCTCGAGCAGTTTGAATCGCTCGATCGTCAGCGTCATCGCGGCGAGTAACCCGAGCGCGCTGAAGACGGTGAATACAGCAGCGCCTGCGCGTGTCCTCATGGCGACCGGTTGCCGCTCAGTTACCGGCAGCGGCGGCGAGGATGTTCTCCGGCGTCGGGTTGGAGATGTCGGTGCCGTTGACGCGCACGTTCGGCGTTCCGTTGATGCCTTCGCCGAGGACCGACTGTGTCTGGGTGGTGACCCAATCGGTGTAGCTGCCGTCGGTGATGCACGACGCGACGGCGGGGGAGTCGGCCCCTACAGAGGCGGCGATCGCGACGAGTTCGTCGTTGGTCAGTCCGGTTCCGCCCTCGGCCGGCTGCTGCTCGAACATTGCGGTGTGCCAGTTCATCCAGTTGTCGCGGTCGTTCTCGGCGACGCAGATCGCGGCGCTTGCCGCGCGGGTGGAGTACATGGTTTCGTTCGAGAACCGGTCGAGAATGGAGATGGGGCGGTAGTCGACGGCGACATTGCCCGCGTCGGCCAGCTGCTGCAACGTCGATCCGCTGATGGACTCGAAGTTCTTGCACGCCGGGCACTGGAAGTCCTCGACGACGCTGATGACGGTGGTGGCGTCGGGATTGCCGAAGCGGATGGCACCGTCGTCCGTCAGCGACGTGGGGGTGAGCTGGGCACCGGTCGACCCGCTGGAGCCGGCGGCAGATGCATCCCCCGACGTCGAATCTCGGTTGACGATGAAGAGAGCGATCGCTGCCACGAGCGCGATCAGAACGACTGCGACGACCACCTGAACGAGAGTCCGACGATTCCTGTCGCCGTTCTGCATGGCCTTGATGTCTTTGGAGACGTTCTTGCTCGTGTTCACGGCGACCAGTTTATGCAGTACAACCTGAGTGTCAGATGAGAGCTGGGTTGAACGAGTGCTGTGTCAGATAAGCGCAGCCAGTCGTTCGATGGCGAAGCGGTATCCGTCGATCCCGAGTCCGGCGATGACGCCACTGGCGATGGGGGAGACGAAGGAGTGGTGCCGGAACTCCTCACGGGCGTGCACGTTGGAGATGTGCACCTCGATGATCGGCACCTCGGGGATGACGAGGGCGTCGCGCAGCGCCACCGAGGTGTGCGTCAGTCCGCCCGGGTTGATGACGATGCCCGACGCCACCCCGCGGGCCTCGTGGATCCAGTCGATGAGTTGGCCCTCGTGGTTGGACTGCTCTGCCTTGACGGTGAGTCCGTGCTCGGCGGCGGTCTTCTCGCACAGGGCGACGACGTCGGCGAGAGTGGCGTGGCCGTACACCTCCGGCTGCCTGGTGCCGAGCATGTTCAGATTCGGACCGTTGAGCACCAACAGCTGCTTGGCCACGACGTCGCTCCATTTCTTGCTTCGGGTACTACTGCCTGCTCCGGGGACTACCGGCTACGACTATTCCACAGCGTGGTTGACACAATCGTCCGGTGAGTACTGGCAAGGCAGTCTGGGTGGTGTGGGGCGTCGGCGTCTTCGCCTACATCGTCGGAGTGCTGCATCGAACGTCGTTCGGCGTCGCCGGGCTGAGTGCGGCGGATCGGTTCTCGGTGTCGCCGTCGCTGCTGTCGTCGTTCGTGGTGCTGCAGGTGATCGTCTACGCGGGGATGCAGATCCCGGCCGGGGTGCTGTTGGATCGCATCGGTTCGCGCAAGATGATCGCCGCAGGCGCGCTGATCATGGCGTCGGCACAGATCACGTTGGCGCTCACGGAGTCGCTTCCGGTCGCGGTGGTCGCGCGCGCGTTCGTCGGCGTGGGCGACGCTCTCACCTTCATCTCGGTGCTGCGGTTGGTGCCGGTGTGGTTCACGCCGCGGCGAGTGCCGATCGTCTCGCAGCTGACCGGTCTGCTCGGCCAGCTCGGCCAGGTGCTCTCGGCGGTCCCGTTCCTGATTCTGTTGAACGGACCCGGTTGGACGTTCGCGTTCGGTAGCGCAGCGGCACTCGGTCTCCTTGCGCTCGTACTGGTTCTCGCGCTCGTCAGGGATCGCCCCGACGACGGAGCTGCCCCCGTGTTCGAGCCGACGACGCTGAAACAGACCCTCGCTTCCATCGCCGAGGTGTGGCGACGGCCCGGCACCCGGCTCGGCTTCTTCTCGCACATGGGTACTCAGTTCTCCATCACGGTGTTCGCGTTGCTGTGGGGTGTTCCGTATCTGACGTCGGCACAGGGCCTGTCGGCGTCGACGGCCGGAGCGTTGTTGACGGTGTCGGTGGCATCGGCGGTGGCGTCGGGCATCGTGGTGGGTGTTCTCACCGGGCGCTATCCGATGCGACGGTCGTGGCTGGTGCTGGCGATCATGATCAGCAACGCGACCATGTGGGCCATCGTGTTGGCGTTGCCCGGGCCCGCTCCGGTGTGGTTGCTGGTGTTGCTCGTGGTGGTGATCTCGGTGGGTGGCCCCGGTTCGGTGATCGGGTTCGACCTCGCGCGAACGTTCAATCCGAGCGCCAATCTGGGGACGGCGCAGGGGATGGTGAACATCGGTGGCTTCCTGGCGTCGCTGTTGGTGATCGCGGCGATCGGCTGGATTCTCGACGCGATGGGCGGCTACACCTTCGACGGATTCCGGGTGGCGCTGCTCGCGCAGTTCCCGGTGTGGATCGTCGCGATCATCGGTGTCCTGTCGACGCGTCGCAAGACCCGTCGAGTGCTCGCTGCCGAAGGTATTCACCCGCACACGATGCGTGAGGTGCGGGACCGGATTCGCCGCAAATAAACCTTTGCGCAGACGGCCTTCTGCGCGCATGCTGGTGTCCCGAATATCGTTGTAGGACACAAGTAAATGCTACGTAAAGGTGAATCCAAGAGATGGTTACCGAGCCTGAAGTGAAGCCCGCGACCGGCGAGTATTCGCATCGCGAGATCATGACGATTCTGTCGGGCCTGATGATGGGCATGTTCCTCGCCGCCCTCGACCAGACCATCGTCTCGACGTCCGTTCGGACCATCGCCGACGACCTCAACGGGTTCTCGGTTCTGGCCTGGGTGACGACGGCCTACCTCATCACCTCGACGGTCTCGACCCCGTTGTACGGCAAGCTGTCCGACCTGTACGGGCGCAAGCCGTTCTTCATGACGGCCATCTCGATCTTCGTCGTCGGGTCCATGCTGTGCGGTATCGCGACGTCGATGTACGAACTCGCCGCTTTCCGTGCCATCCAAGGTCTCGGTGCGGGCGGTCTGATGTCGATGGCGTTGGCCATCATCGGCGATATCGTCCCGCCGCGTGAACGGGCCAAGTACCAGGGTTACTTTCTGGCCGTGTTCGGTACCTCCAGCGTGCTCGGGCCGGTCATCGGTGGACTGCTCGCCGGGCAGTCGTCGATCCTCGGAATCACCGGCTGGCGTTGGGTTTTCTACATCAACGTCCCGCTGGGAATCATCGCGCTCGTCGTCGTGTGGCGGGTGCTGAACCTGCCGGTCTATCGCCGCGAGGCGCGCGTCGACTGGTGGGGCGCAGTGCTTCTCAGCGTCGGCCTCGTGCCGCTGCTCATCATCGCCGAGCAGGGGCGCGTGTGGGGATGGAGCTCGCCGCGGGCCCTGCTGTGCTTCGGAATCGGCATCGTCGGCGTCATCGCGTTCGTGCTCGCCGAGATCAAGATGGGCGACGACGCCCTGATCCCCATGCGGTTCTTCCGAAACCCGTTGTTCTCGTTGTGTATTGCTGTCAGCGTCATCGCCGGCGCAGCGATGTTCGGTGGCATCTCGCTACTGCCGCAGTACCTGCAGGTGGTCAAGGGATCCTCGCCGACGCTGGCCGGTTACCAGACTCTGCCCCTCGTCGGTGCCTTGATGGTCGCGTCGATCGTCTCGGGTCGCATGATTTCGAAGACGGGGCGGTACAAGATCTTTCCGATCGTCGGCACTGCACTGATGGCCATCGCGATGTTCGTCTTCCATTACGTGCACGCCGATACCCCGCTGTGGCAGACGATGGTCGTCATGGGGGTCTTCGGTCTCGGTCTCGGTTCGATGATGCAGCCGTTGACCCTGGCCATCCAGAATGCGATGCCGCCCAAGGACATGGGTGTATCCACCTCTGCCGCAACGTTCTTCCGGCAGATCGGTGCGACGGTCGGTGTGGCGGTGTTTCTGTCGATGCTGTTCACACAGCTGACCCCCAAGACGGGTGACGCGCTGATTGCCGCGAGTTCGACGCCGGCATTCCAGCAGGCAGTACAGAGCGCCGCCACCAGTTCCGATCCGCTCGAATCGGGTTTCGCTCGAGCCATCGCCTCGGGTGACGCCTCCGTCGCAGGCAGTGCACTGCAGGACAGCTCGTTCATTCAGAAGCTCGAACCGGCTCTGGCCGAGCCGTTCCGCATCGGGTTCTCCGACGCCATGGATTACGTGTTCCTGGCCGTGTCGATTCTGATGGTCCTCGGATTCGTACTGGTGCTCTTCCTCAAGGAGGTTCCGCTGCGCACGATGTCCGGCCTGGCCGCTGCGCAGCAGGAACGAGACGAAGAACGAGCGAACGAGGCAGGCACCGGACTGCTCTGATGGCGTGAAGGCCGATGCCGTGATCCTGGGACAAGGTACGGCTCGGTCCGGTGCGGGCCCCGGGAGCGTCGATCCGCTCAGGTCGAAGGTGCGGTGATGCCTCGGAACAGCACGTCGAGACCCAACTCGAGTTCGAGGGCACCGTCGTACTCGGTGATCAGAGGTGGCAGCGTCGACAGCAGGGGAAATGTGTCGATGGGGAGTCGGCGCAGAGCGAGGCTGAGGCGGTCGCCGGTCTCGTCCGGGTTAGCGGTCGTTTCCTGGGTCTCGCTCAGTAGATGGCCGCGTAGGAAGGAGATCATCAGCCGATAGCTCGTCAGGGCCTCGGGCAGCGTGAATCCCGCGGTGGTCAGCAGAATCAGAATGTTCTCGAGTGAGGCCAGTGACCGGGGCGTGCCCAATCCCAGTGGAGTCGCCTGAGGGCAGGTGGTCAGCAGCACCGCCGCGTGTGGGTGTTGGAGGGCGAGCTCACGGTAGTGCCGCGCAAAAATTCTGAGCTGACGCTGCCAATCGGGGTCTGCGCCGTCGACGCAGACGAGTGTGCCCAGTACCGAATCTGCGATGGCGTCGAGCAACGCCTGTTTGGTGGGCAGGTATCGGTAGACGGTCATCGGATCGCGATCGATCGATGCCGCGAGGCTCCGGATCGTCAGGCTGTCGAGGCCAGTTCGATCGACGATGCTCAGGGCGGCGGACACCACGTACTCGCGGTCGATCTTGATATTGGAGTGTGGGCCCGGTCGGTTCGTCGTGGACATCGGTAGGCAACCTCTCGAAAGCAGTGAACCGACCGGTAAGTAGGGGGCAAACAAACTTGTTGTTCGACAACACTTTTCGCTTGACTCATTATCCTACACATGGTGTGCTGTAGCTCTACACCGTAGAGATACGGGGAAACTCTTAGTTGCGGAGTGGGCACGAGCCTCCGCTGATCGCATAGTTGTGTCACCTTGCCGAACTCCGTCGGCCGGTGACGTCATCGAATACGGAACCGCGATACCTCCACGCACTCGGATCGGTCCGGGGCGGCCGTTGAGCGTCGCGACATCAATTGCTGCGCAATCGAACTCGTCGGGGGATCGATTGCGCGGTTCACGAAGTCCGGCAACAAGTCCGCTTCGCCCAACCAGCAGAACGGTATGCAATCCATGCCCGCTTCACAGCACACGTGCACGTCGACCCCCATCAAGCGCAGGGGAAGAACCCTCGTTCCGCTTGCCGGTTCGGTCGCTTTGGCCACCAGCGCACTCATGCTGATCAACGTCCCCGCAGCCGAGGCTCAACCCACCACCGTCGAACTCGGCACCGCGGAGAGTTACGCCGTTCTGGCCGGCTCCAAGATCACGAACACCGGCCCGTCGAGGATCGGCGGCAACGTCGGAGTGAGCCCAGGCGTCGGTGTCGAACCGTTCATCACCGGATTCCCACCGGGAGAGCTCACCAGTGGAGTTATCAACGACCGCAATTCGGTTGCAGCGCAGGCGAAAGCGGATCTGAGTACCGGATACGACGACGCGGCCGGTCGACCGGGAGCAACCTCGACCGGAGTCGAACTCGGCGGACAGACATTGTTGGCCGGGTTGTACGGTTCTGGCACGTTCGGCCTGACCGGAACCCTCACACTCGACGCGCAGGGCAACTCCAACGCCGTGTTCATCTTCCAGGCGGCATCGACGCTGATCACGGCATCCGACAGCAGTGTCTCGCTGATCAACGGGGCCAACCCGTGCAACGTGTTCTGGCAGGTCGGAAGCTCGGCCACACTCGGCACCGGTACCGATTTCGTGGGCACGATCATGGCACGGGCGTCGATCACGGCGACCACGAATGCCGATGTGCAGGGACGGCTACTGGCTCTGGACGGAGCTGTCACCCTCGACTCGAACACGATCACCAACCCGGGTTGCGGAACCACCGAGCCGCCCGTGACCACCACACCTCCGATAACGACCACGCCTCCGGTGACCACAACGCCTCCGGTGACCACGACATCTCCGGAGACCACCACGCCGCCCGTGACCACGACATCTCCGGAGACCACCACGCCGCCCGTGACCACGACATCTCCGGGTGATGGTGGCGGTACGCCGCCGATCGTCATCGAGGTGCCCCCGATTCCGGGTGTGCCGCCGGTGATCACCATCCCGCCGATCCCGGGTGTCCCGAACGTGCCGAACCAGCCGAACGTGCCGAATCAGCCGAACGTGCCGAATCAGCCGAACGTGCCGAATCAGCCGAACGTGCCGAATCAGCCGAACGTGCCGAATCAGCCCAACACGCCTGATCAGCCGATCACACCGGGTGGCCCGGATCAGCCGGGCACGTACAACCCCGGTGGCCAGATCACACAGATCCCGAACGGTGGTGTCGACACCGGTGACGGCAGTACCGTGAACCGTTCGACTGCAACGTCGTTCGCTCCGATGTGGACATTGCTGGCGGTACTCGCGGTCGGTGCTTTCTCTGCCTTGGCTCTGACTCGTCGTCGGAACTGATCGGTGAGACCTACCGTCGAGGTATCGGTACCTCCGGCCGAATCCGCCCGCACCACGACCCGTCATCGGGTCGTGGTGCGGGCGGTGGCAGCGGCGTTCCTGGTGCTGCTGTCGCTGGTTGCCGGCTGCGCAACGCCCTCGGATGCCGGCCCCGCGCAGAACGAGTCGATGCCCTCGGCTTCTGCTCCCGCCGTCGTCACGCCGTCGGGTGAGGTCGGCGCCGGATCGTCGTCGGCGCCCGGGTCCCCGCCTGCGCGCCTCGAGATCGGTGCGATCGGCGTCGACTCCGATGTGATGGGTCTGGGTCTGCGTCCGGACGGCACGATGGAAGTTCCCCCGGGCGGTTTCCCGGCCGGTTGGTACACCGGGTCGCCGGTTCCGGGGCAACTGGGACCGTCGATCGTTGCGGGGCATGTGGATTGGGACGGCAGCCCCGGCGTTTTCTACCGGCTCCGCGATCTCCGACAGGGCGACGATGTCACCGTCGTCAGCCAGGACGGAAACACTGTCCGGTTCGTCGTCAGCGCGGTGGAGCAGTACCCGAAGGATGCGTTCCCCACCGACAAGGTGTACGGAGACATCGATCACTCAGGCCTGCGTTTGATCACCTGTGGTGGCCAATTCGATTCGGACATATCGAGTTACGACGACAACATCGTCGTGTACGCAGATCGCGTCTGAACCAGCTCTTTCGCTCACAGCAAGTTCGCAGACTGCTCCCAGCCGGGCCGACGGTCCATCGCACACTCTCGTAGTCGACAACTTCGACGAACAGGATGTGCGATGACTGCCCAACTCGACCGACCGGCCGCGATGCCTCCGTCGCACGCCCGCCAGCCGTCCTGGCAGACCACGTGGTGGTATCGCCGCCGGCACCTGCTCGGTCTGCTGATTCTGCTCGCGGCCACGGCAACGCTGTACCTGTGGAACCTGACGGCAAGTGGATACGCGAACACGTTCTACGCCGCCGCGGTGCAGGCCGGCACCAAGGACTGGACTGCGTGGTTCTTCGGATCCCTCGACTCCGAGAACTTCATCACCGTGGACAAGCCACCGGCCGCACTGTGGGTGATGGGACTGTCGGCTCGTGTGTTCGGGTTCTCGAGCTTCAGTTTGCTTCTGCCGCAGGCATTGATGGGTGTCGCCTCGGTCGCGACGGTGTATGCCGCGGTCAAGCGGGTCGCGAACCCCATGGCCGGTTTGCTCGCCGGCTTCACCCTGGCATCGGTGCCGGCGGCGGCGTTGATGTTCAACTTCGACAATCCCGACGCGCTGTTGGTGTTCCTCATGACACTCGGCGGCTACTTCGTCGTGCGATCTCTGCAGACAGCTGCCGGACGACGGGCCGCGATGTGGCTTGCTTTTGCCGGCGTGGCGCTGGGGTTCGCGTTCCTCACGAAGATGCTGCAGGGGCTGCTGGTGTTGCCGGCGTTCGGTCTCACGTATCTCGTTGCAGGACAGGCTCAGTTGCGGGCCAGATTGCTGCACCTGGTCGGGGCCTCGGCGGCTCTCGTGGTCGCCGCCGGGTGGTGGGTGGTGACGGTCCAGCTCTGGCCGGAAAGTGCCCGACCGTACATCGGTGGGTCCACCGACAACACCGTCATGGATCTGGTGCTCGGGTACAACGGGCTCGGCCGCATCTTCGGCAACAGCGGCGGAGGTGGCATGGAGGCTCCGGCGGGGATGAGTGCCGGGGCAGCCGGGTCCAGCTTCGGCGGCTCGACCGGTCTGGACCGACTGTTCGGCAGCGAGATGGGAATTCAGATCTCCTGGCTCATCCCGGCGGCCCTGGTGGCGCTGGTCTTCGGGCTGATCGCTCGTGGCCGAGCGCCGCGAACCGACCTCCTGCGTGCGTCCCTGATTCTGTGGGGCGGGTGGTTCCTGGTGACGGCGTTGATCTTCAGCTACATGTCCGGAACCATCCACCCGTACTACACCGTCGCGCTCGCCCCGGCTTTGGCCGGGTTGATCGGAACCGGCGGCTACGCACTGTGGCTCAGGCGTGAATCGATCTGGGGCAGAGCCGGTATGGCGTCGATGATGATCGCAGCCGGGATCTGGAGTTGGGTGCTGTTGCATCGCAACGCGGACTGGCTGCCGGCACTGAAGTGGATCCTGTTGGTGGGAACCATCGTTGCGGCCGTGATGATCTTGGCGGCCGGGCGATACCGAAAGCTCACTGCGGCAGCGCTGATCCTCGGAGCCGTGGCAGGTCTGGGCGGCGGCGCGTCGTACGCCATTTCCACGACGACGAACGCGCACAGTGGTTCCGTCCCCACCGCAGGTCCGACCGGTGCAGTCAGCGACGGCGGTCCCGGCGGAATGCCCAGCGGTGGAATGCCCAGTGGTGGAATGCCCAGTGGTGGAATGCCGACGGGCGCGATGCCAAGCGATGCTGTGTCGGGTGGTGCTGTGCCGGGCAATGCTGTGCAGGGTGGTGATGCGGGCATGCCTGCTGATGCTGCCGATCTTCCGGCCGGTTTAGCCGGCGCCAACGTGGGCGGCGGGATGGCCATGGGCGGAATGGGCGGTGAGTCCAACGAGGAGTTGGCTGCGCTGCTCGAGTCGACGACCACGAAATGGTCTGCTGCAGTGAACGGTTCGATGTCGGCTGCGGGTTACGAGTTGGCGTCCGACACGGCGGTGATTGCCATCGGCGGGTGGAGCGGAGATCCTGCGCCGTCGCTCGACGAGTTCATCGAGTACGTCTCCAACCACGAGGTGACGTACTACGTCTCGGGCGGAATGGGCGGGGGCATGGCGCGCGGGGGCATGGGTGGCGACTCTGCGAGTACGTCCTCACAGATCCAGGAATGGGTCGAGGCCAACTTCACCGCCACGACGGTCGGCAGTGCGACGGTGTACGACCTCAGCACCTACACAGGCTGACACCGAACACAGCCACATTGAGAAGGCACAGTTGTTCCACCGCAGACACTTCGACTGCGGTGGGACTTCTCTGTACTGACCCAAGATTCGTCAGAAGGGCGGAGGGTCATCGTCCGGTGCTGACGTAGGTACCGGCGCGGGCAGCGGCTGGATGATCTCCAGGCTCGACGTATCCGACTGTGTCGCGTGACCTTTTGGCCTGCGATAGACGGCGGGCAGGTGGCTCAGGTCGGCGAGTTGCGTGGAGCCGGGAACCGTAACCGCTGAAGTGCCGGCATTCGAGACCCAGAACTCGACGCCGTCGGCGAGCATCACCGGAGTCCACAGACCCATGGTCTTGAGGCTGTGGTGGTAGCGGCACAGGCAGTGCAGGTTGGTGTCGATGGTCCAGCCACCGGACTCGGGATCGCGATGGAAGTACGGGACGATGTGGTCGATCTCGCACTGCTGGGCCGGGACATCGCAACCCGGATGTCGGCAGGTGCGATCGCGATGCCGAATACGTTCCGCCAGTGCGACAGTCGGGCGATAGATGAGGGCTCCGGGTGGCGGCAGCTCGAGACCGCCGTGCCCGTCCGGGTACCGTGCGATCCCGAGAGCTGGATCCGATGCGATCGCTGCTTCGAGTTCGGCAACGAAAGTGTATGTACCGCGATATGGAGTGGCGACACAACTGTTCCGCGGTGGTTGTGTGGACTTCGGCGCCCGCAGGTGCCGAGGAACAATGCCGCCGACACGGCGACGACCACGCCCCAGCGGATGAAACACCAGATGTGAGGTGCTGCCCTTGGACCTGCTGTTTCTCGACTTGCCTACCTTGGATCCTCTGGGCTTCTTCTGGCTGTTTTTCGATCTGCTGTTGTTCGTCCTGCTGCCGCCGCTGTCGGCTCTGCTCTCGGCACCCTTGTCACCAGTGCCTGCGCCACTGTCGGTATCGGTATCGAGGTCGATGAGTGACTCCAGGTCTTCGCCGTAACCGAGTTTCTCCGCCAGATCGCGGGCTTCGGTGAGCAGGATCTGCCAGTGTGCGTTGTCGGCGAGTTCACGGGCGTACTCGGCATCGATGGGGCCGTGGCCGGCCAGGTGAGCGGGATTGGACAGCAAACCGGCGAGCGTGGCGAGGTCGACGGTGATCACCGTCAGTGGGGCGCGTCGATCAGGACGCACAGTATCGGCCGTGCACGGATTGTCGTCATCGGGCTCGCACATGCAGACCATCGACGACTCCTGCTGCAGCAGAGCAACATACGCTGCGGCACGCTTCTGCCCCTTGTTTCGCGGATCTCGACGGCAGACGGTAGCGGCCATCTCGTTGATCAACTGCCAGGCAGCTGCGGCGTCGGCGGCGGTGAGGTCGGCCTTCAGCGTCGACAGCACATCTTTGTCGGTGTACGTGACGTTCGTGTGCCGTTCCAAGTCCTTACGCAGAGCGGCGGCCTGCTCGGGCGCGATGCGATACATGATGGACCAGATTTCCGTCGCCAGGGGACCAGGTGACAGACGTCGGGCAGCGTGCAGAACCTCTCCTTGGACGGCCGTCGCCGCGTCCTGCGTCAGGTTGTGGGTACAGCGGTAGATCGCGCGGACGCGAGCAAGATCGAGTTCGCCGGCCTCGAACGCGGCCGCGACGGTAGGAAGCCGAAGCCGAAGGTCCATTCCTACCTCGGCATACGTGTTCGCGACAGTCTTCGAGCAACCGAGAACGCGTGCGACTTCGGACGCCGCATAGTTGCCCGCGTCCTGAATGACATCACCGACGAGGACGTTCTGATGGATGCACGAGTCCCAGATAGCCGCGGCGAGAGCGACCTTGCGAGCGCACGCCTGATTCTCCAGAATCGCAACGTCGCGAATTTCGCCCAGCACTGTGCCGTCGATATACGGCTTCGATTGCGGCCCGAGATAGGCCGCGAATCGACTGCGCGTCGAACTGGATGTGATCACTGTGTAGTCGCCCCCCGGCACGTGTTCCGACTAGAAGTAGAACGTACGTTCGATGGTACGGCGGAATGCGAAGTTCGTCAACCCCAATTCTGTTGTGCCGAAGATGGATTGATGGAAACGGCCCATACACCCAGCCACCGACAAGAATATTCGACCCTGACGCCGCGTAAGGCTCCAGGATGATCACGAGCCAGAACTACCCCGCCTTCGAGGTGAGCCCGGTATCGATTCCCCGGACTGATGCCGTCGCACCCGAGCCCCTGTGCGGCCTGTAGGGCATGCCGATGTTCGTCACCGTCCCCACCGCGAATCTCGCTGAATCGACCGAAATTCTGAACCGGAGCTCTCGGTTTCTTCGACCTCTTCGCGCTGGCCAGTGGCATCGATCCCCACCCAACTCACTATGGAACGAGTATGAATCGCTCCAGTACCACCTGAGTGTCGTCGTCGACGGTGAAATCGGGATCGCCCAGTTCCGCGCGAACCTCGGGCGAGTGCCAGAATCTTTCGTGCCCGGCGCGCCAGTGCGCCACGTCGATGTATCCTTCACCCTCGTCGAGGGCATGTTGGAGCGAAACATCCTTCAGCGCAACGATATCGACAACAGTGGTTTCGACGACTCCCACCACGACTCCGGCTGAATCCACCACCGCGCCGCGTTCACCGACCCTCGGTAGCTCCTCTTCGGTGTACTGAATCAACAGGCTCGCTGTGCTGGTCTTCTCGCCGGACAGCACAGCCGCAACAAGTCTGTCCCGCATTGGTCCGGGGTACGCGAATTCCACAATCGGTAGATCGGTCACTCGCCCATCATATTTCGAGGTCTACCCACACCAGCCGGTGGTCCGACGGGTGCTCGGTGCCCGAGGGCCAGTGGACGGCGGAGTCGATCACCGTCAGATCGTCCGACGGTAGCACGTAGTCGACGCGCAGGTCACCGGGCGTAGGGTCGGCGAAATCTGCTGTGTCCGTGACGTGTTCGGCCGAGGCGGGTGCCGGATCCTGCACCCGCGGAAGGTCGAGAACCTGCGCGATGGCACCGGCCACCGAATCTCCGTCGACCGGGTCGCTGTTCTGATCGCCCAACATGACGAACGACGCTCCGTCCTCCAGCCCGCCGCGCACACCGTTGTCGTCGTACAGGTAGTCCGCACCCGAGATGTAATCGGCACTGAGCCTGATCTCGTCGTGGTTCCGCTTGCCGTTGCGGTCTTCGGGCCCGTCGAAGGACGGGGGAGTGGGGTGGGACGCCAACACATGTAGCGTCTTCCCGTTCACGTCGATCGGCACGTCCCAATGAGACTTGCTGGACAGCCGAAGCGCGTCGGACACCTCTCCGTAGTAGGCGCGCGGCAGCAGCGAATCCGGCATGTCCTTCCACAGAAAATTCTGGAACGTACGTACCGAATCGGTCGCGATCGGAAACTTCGAGTACACGACCATCCCGTACTGCCCGGGAAACTGCCCGAACCCCCACGCATCACTGGGGCCGCCCAGTGTGCCGTCCCGGTCCAGGTCGAGTCCCGAATCGACGCCCGTGTTCACCGGCGCAGTGAAGGAGTGCGGATACTGTCCGTCGAGATAGTTGTCGTTGAACAGCCTCACCGCATCGTCACCCGAGTAGTCGAACTCGTTGACCAGCAACACATCCGGTGAGTTCGTGGAGATCACATCGGCGACCGCGCGGGCCTGGGCGTTCTCCTCGCTCAGGTCCGTCACCAGCTGCCCGGCCACCGGCCGATTGAGGCTGGCATTGAACGTCGCCACCCGAATGCTCGACGGTTCGTCGGGGGCCGGGTTCGTGGCGGTTGGATTCACAGAGGAGCAACCGGCGGCCATGACGGCGAGGGTAACGGTGACGGCCACAAGTCTCGACATTCTCACGCTCGCCACCGTAGGGATAGCAAGCGAACACAAGGTTACAAATTAACAAGCAGGCGTGCTTGCTTTTTTCAGGACCTCCTGTGAAGCTGGGCTCATGGCAGACCTCGACTCTCTCGTCGACGACCTACGCGCCGAGGGCAACGACCTCGATGCACTCGTGGCCGAGCTGACCCCGGAGCAGTGGGCAGCACCGACACCGGCCGCGGGGTGGACCGTCGCGCACCAGATAGCGCACCTCTCCTGGACCGATCACGTCGCGGAGCGGACCACGTCCGGAGCATCCGGCGATGTCGAGGCCAAGGAGGAGTTCGCTCTCACTCTGAAGAAGGCATGGGAGAACCCCACCGGCTTCGTCGACGAGGCGGCCGAGGAGGAGTCGCGTGATCCCGAACTACTGAGCACCTGGCGTACTCGACGCCGTGCCATGAACGAAGCGCTCACACAGGTTCCGACGGGGACCAAGATCGACTGGTTCGGACCCCCGATGAGTGCGGCGTCCATGGCCACGGCGCGTCTGATGGAGACCTGGGCGCACGGTCAGGATGTCGCCGACGCGGTGGGCGTCACCCGCGTCGCCACCGACCGAATCCGCGGCGTCGCACACATAGGCGTTCGCACAAGGGATTTCGCCTACGCGGTCAACGAGCAGGCTCCGCCCACCGAACCGTTTCGCATCGAGCTCACCGCACCGTCGGGTGAGCTCTGGACGTGGGGACCCGAGGACGCTGCCCAACGCGTCAGCGGACCGGCCCTCGACTTCTGCCTCCTCGTCACCCAGCGCGCCCACCGCGACGACCTCGACATCCATGCCGACGGAACCGACGCCGCGCACTGGCTCACCATCGCCCAAGCCTTCGCAGGCCCTCCCGGGGTCGGACGGCCACAGTCAGGACGAGAGACAGCATGACCGTACGAATCGGCAACTGTTCGGGCTTCTACGGAGACCGCCTCTCGGCCATGCGCGAGATGCTCGAGGGCGGCGACCTCGACTACCTCACGGGTGACTACCTCGCCGAGCTGACGATGCTCATTCTCGGTCGCGATCGAATGAAGGACGCGACCCGCGGCTACGCCAAGACCTTTCTGCGGCAGGCCGAGGATTGCCTGGGGTTGGCACTGGACAAAGGTGTCAAGATCGTCGCCAACGCAGGCGGACTCAACCCCCGGGGCCTGGCCGAGGCACTGGAGAAGCTGGACTCCGGCGCGAAGATCGCGTACGTCGACGGTGACGACCTCCTCGGCCGAGCCACCGAACTCGGTCTCGGCAACCCGCTGACCGCAAATGCCTACCTCGGCGCGTGGGGCATCGTCGAATGCCTGAACTCCGGTGCCGACGTCGTGGTCACCGGGCGCGTCACCGACGCCAGCGTGATCGTCGGACCGGCCGCAGCCCACTTCGGTTGGGCACCGACCGATTACGACGCGTTGGCCGGGGCCGTGATCGCCGGACATGTCATCGAATGCGGAACGCAGGCGACGGGTGGCAACTACTCGTTCTTCACCGAAATCGCAGACATGTCCCGTCCCGGATTCCCCATCGCCGAGATCGAGTCCGACGGTTCGTCCGTCATCACCAAGCACGAGGGCACCGGCGGTGCCGTCAGCGTCGGCACCGTGACCGCTCAGCTGCTGTACGAGATCACCGGCGGGCGGTACGCGAACCCCGACGTCACCGCGCGGATCGATTCGGCGATCCTGGCGCAGGAGTCCAGCGATCGGGTGTCCATCACCGGCGTGACCGGCGAAGCACCGCCGCCCACCTACAAGGTCTCGCTCAACGCACTCGGCGGGTTCCGCAACGAATTCACGATGGTGCTCACCGGCCTCGATATCGAAGCCAAAGCAGCACTGGCACAACGGCAATTCGAGTCCTGGCTCCCGGCTCGCCCCACCGAGCTCGACTGGACGCTGGTGCGCACCGACAAGCCCGACGCCGAGACCGAGGAGACGGCCAGCGCCCTGCTGCGCTGCGTCGCGCGCGACAGCAACCCCGACGTCGTCGGACGTCAGTTCTCCGCCGTAGCAGTCGAACTGGCACTGGCCAGCTATCCCGGATTCTCGGTCACCGCCCCACCCGGAAACGGTGCGCCCTACGGAGTGTTCACCGTAGCCTTCGTCGACGCAGCCGAGGTGCCGCACGTCGCGCACCTGGCCGATGGCACCGAGTCCACCATCGCTCCGTCGACCGAGACGCAGGTACTGGAGCCCGTGGAAGAACCGGAGCTGCCTGCACCCAGAGCAGCCGAGGCGACCATTCGCCTTCCACTCGGAACCATCGCAGCGGCTAGAAGCGGCGACAAGGGCGGCAACGCCAACGTCGGGGTCTGGGTCCGCACCGACGACGAATTCTCCTGGCTGGTGCACGCATTGACGGTCGAGACTCTGAAGCAGATGCTGCCCGAGGCCGAGCCGCTCACCGTCACGCGTCATGTACTGCCCAATCTGCGGGCCGTGAACTTCGTCATCGAGGGAATCCTCGGCCAAGGCGTCGCCTCGCAGGCCAGGTTCGATCCACAGGCCAAGGGGCTCGGTGAATGGCTGCGGTCGCGGCACATCGACATCCCCGAAACACTCGCGTACAAGGGAGCACTCGAATGAGTATCTGGACGACGCCGGAGCGTCAGCAGCTGCGCAAGACCGTCCGCAGTTTCGTGGAGCAGGACATCGCCCCGCACATGAATCAGTGGGAGACCGACGGCGAGATTCCGCGTGAGCTGCACAAGAAGGCAGCCGCTCTCGGACTGATCGGAGCAGGCTTTCCCGAGGAGGTCGGCGGAGATGGTGGGGATCTGGCCGACGCCGTCGTGATCTGCGAGGAGATGCACCAGGCCGGTGCGTCGGGTGGACTGTTCGCATCGCTGTTCACCAGTGGAATTGCGTTGCCGCACTTGGTGGCTGCGGGCGACGCCGACCAGATCGAGAAGTGGGTGCGGCCCACGCTGGCGGGGGAGAAGATCGGCTCGCTCGCCATCACCGAACCGGGTGGCGGTTCCGACGTCGGGCACCTCAGGACGAAGGCCGTCAAGGATGGCGATCACTACGTCGTCAACGGCTCGAAGACGTACATCACCTCGGGGTGCCGAGCAGATTTCATCGTCACCGCGGTGCGGACCGGAGGCGACGGCGCAGCGGGCGTCTCGCTGCTCGTCATCGAGAAGGGCACGCCAGGGTTCGAGGTCACCAGCAAGCTCGACAAGATGGGATGGCGCGCATCCGATACCGCCGAGCTGTCGTTCGTCGACGCCCGCGTCCCGGTCGCCAATCTCGTCGGTGCCGAGAACAGCGGCTTCGCGCAGATCGCGCAGGCGTTTCTCACCGAGCGAATCGCCCTCGCCGCGCAGGCCTACGCCAGCGCGCAGCGGTGCCTGGATCTGACGCTGCAGTGGGTCCGCGATCGGGAGACCTTCGGAAAGCCGCTCATCGCACGGCAATCCGTACAGAACACCGTCACCGAGATGGCGCGCAAGATCGACATCGCCCGCGTCTACACCCGCTCCCTCGTCGAGCGGTCCCTGCAGGAGAACCAAGACTTCATCGCCGAAGTCTGCTTCGCGAAGAACACCGCCGTCGAGTCCGGGGAGTGGGTCGCCAATCAAGCGGTGCAGCTCTTCGGCGGGCTCGGCTACATGCGCGAGAGCGAAGTCGAGCGGCAGTACCGCGACATGCGCATCCTCGGCATCGGCGGCGGGACCACCGAGATCCTCACCGGGCTGGCTGCAAAACGATTGGGGTACCAGGCATGAGCGTGCTCAAGTCCACCCTCGACACCGCATCGGAGCAGTACGCGGGGAGCGTCGAGGCCATGAACACCAAACTCGGCGAGATCGAAGCCGAGCACTCGAAGGCTCTGCTCGGTGGCGGTCAGAAATACGTGGAGCGACACAAGAAGCGCGGCAAGCTTCTCGCCCGTGAACGCATCGAACTGCTGATCGACGAGGACTCGGCCTTCCTCGAACTGTGCCCACTCGCGGCCTGGGGCAGCGACTTTCCCGTCGGAGCCAGCACCGTCATGGGTATCGGCGTGGTGTGCGGCGTCGAATGCCTCATCGTCGCCAACGACCCGACGGTCCGCGGCGGGGCGAGCAACCCGTGGACGCTGAAGAAGGGGTTCCGCGGCAACGACATCGCCACGCAGAACCGGCTTCCGGTCATCTCCTTGGTCGAGTCCGGTGGAGCCGATCTACCGACGCAGAAGGAGGTGTTCATCCCCGGCGGTCGCATGTTCCGTGATCTGACGCAGCTCTCGGCGGCGGGCATCCCCACGATCGCGCTGGTGTTCGGTAACTCCACCGCAGGCGGCGCGTATATCCCCGGCATGTCCGATCACGTCGTCATGGTCAAGGAACGCTCCAAGGTCTTCCTCGCCGGACCACCGCTGGTCAAGATGGCGACCGGCGAGGACTCGGACGACGAATCGCTCGGCGGTGCCGAGATGCACGCCCGAAAGTCCGGCCTCGCAGACTATTTCGCCGTCGACGAGCAGGACGCCATCCGCATCGGGCGCAGCATCGTTTCTCGTTTGAACTGGAAGAAGAAGGGCCCCGAGCCGCGCGCCGAGGTCATCGAGCCGTTGGCCGACCCCGAGGACCTGCTCGGCATCGTCCCCACGGATCTGAAGATCCCGTTCGACCCACGCGAGGTCATCGCCCGCATCGTCGACGGTTCGGATTTCGACGAGTTCAAGCCCATGTACGGCGGTTCGCTCGTCACCGGCTGGGCCGAGCTGCACGGATATCCGATCGGCATTCTGGCCAATGCCCGCGGTGTGTTGTTCAGCGAGGAATCACAGAAGGCGACGCAATTCATTCAGCTCGCCAATCGCTCGAACACCCCACTTCTGTTCCTGCACAACACCACTGGATACATGGTCGGCAAGGAATACGAGGAGGGCGGCATGATCAAACACGGCTCGATGATGATCAACGCCGTGTCCAACTCGAAAGTTCCGCACATCTCGATCCTGCTCGGCGCGTCCTACGGTGCCGGCCACTACGGCATGTGTGGCCGCGCATTCGATCCGCGATTCCTCTTCGCCTGGCCGTCCAGCAAATCCGCCGTCATGGGTGGCGCGCAGCTCGCCGGTGTCATCTCCATCGTCGGACGCGCCGCCGCCGAAGCTCGCGGACAAGCCTTCGACGCCGAAGCCGATGCCGGCATGCGCGCGATGATCGAAGGCCAGATCGAGGCCGAGTCGATGCCGATGTTCCTCTCCGGACGCCTCTACGACGACGGCGTCATCGACCCCCGTGATACCCGCACGGTGGTGGGAATGTGCCTGTCGGCCATCGCCACCGCCCCGATCGAAGGCACCGCCAACTTCGGTGTCTTCCGGATGTGACGCCATGACCGTGTTATCTGGTTACTACGCAGGCTCCGCTCCTGTCACCTCCGTCCTCGTAGCCAACCGCGGCGAAATCGCCCGACGCGTGTTCACCACCTGTCGCGCCGAGGGCATCGACACTGTCGCGGTGTTCTCCGACGCCGACGCGAACTCCCCGCACGTGCGCGAGGCCGACTCGGCAGTGCGGCTCCCCGGAAACAGTTCGGCCGAGACGTACCTGCGCGGCGAGCTCGTCATCGCGGCAGCCGCGGCCGCCGGAGCCGACGCCGTGCATCCGGGATACGGATTCCTCTCCGAGAACGCCGATTTCGCGCAGCAGGTGCAGAACGCCGGCCTGACGTGGATCGGGCCGCCCGTCAAGGCCATCGAATTGATGGGCTCGAAGGTCGAGTCCAAGAAGATGATGGCCGACGCCGGAGTGCCGGTGCTGACCCAGCTCGATCCCGAGTCGGTCACCGAGAACGAGCTTCCGGTGCTGATCAAGGCGTCCGCGGGCGGCGGCGGGCGCGGCATGCGCATCGTGCGCAATCTCGAGAACCTGGATTCGGAGCTCGAAGCCGCCGGGCGCGAGGCACTCTCGGCATTCGGTGACGGAACGGTGTTCGTCGAGCGGTACATCGAGACCGGCCGGCACATCGAAGTGCAGGTCATGGCCGACAGATTCGGCACGGTGTGGACGGTGGGGGAGCGCGAATGCTCGATCCAACGCAGACATCAGAAGGTCGTCGAGGAGGCACCGTCGCCGCTCGTCGAACGCATCGACGGCATGCGCGAGAAGCTCTTCCATGCGGCGACGCTGGCCACCGAGGCCATCGGCTACGAGGGTGCGGGTACCGTCGAATTCCTCGCCGACGAGAAGGGCAATTTCTTCTTCCTCGAGATGAACACCCGTCTGCAGGTGGAGCACCCGGTCACCGAATGCACGACGGGACTCGACCTGGTGGCGCTGCAGATCAGGGTCGCCGCGGGGGAGCGGTTGCCCGCCGAGCAGCCCGAGACACGTGGACACTCCATCGAAGTTCGCCTCTACGCGGAGGATCCGACCCAGGACTGGCAGCCGCAGAGCGGTGCCGTGCACCGATTCGAGATCCCCGGTGCGCAGTTCGAGGTTCTCGCGAAGGCCGGCATCAGGGTCGATTCCGGCGTCGAGACCGGCAGTGTGGTGGGAACTCATTACGACCCGATGCTCGCGAAGGTCATCTCGTTCGCGCCGACGCGGGATCAGGCTGCGAATCTACTGGCGAAAGCGTTGCACAAGGCCACCGTTCACGGCCTGAAGACGAACCGCGATCTACTGGTCAACATCCTGCGGCATCCGGCGTTCCTGGCCGGGGATACCGACACGGCTTTCTTCGACACGCACGGGCTCGAGGTACTGGCTCAGCCGATCGCACACGGCCGCGCCGAGGAACTCTCGGCTCTCGCGGCTGCGTTGGCCGACGCAGCGAGCAACGTCGCGCAGGCGCGGGTGAACCGGGGACTGCCCGGCGGTTGGCGCAATCTCCGGTCTCAACCGCAGCGCAAGACGTACAACGACATCACCGTCGAATACTCGATCGGTCGCAGCGGACTCACCGCCTCGGTGGACGGCGTCGAACTCGAGGGCGTCGAACTGATAGAGCACACTCCGACGCGGGTGACGCTCGACGACAACGGAATTCGTCGTATCTTCCAGGTGAGCAGCTACGGTTCGGACGTCTTCGTCGATTCCGCGCTCGGTCCGGTCAGGTTGATCAAGGCCCCGCGGTTCACCGACCCCACCGACGAGGTCGCGGCCGGTTCGCTGCTCGCACCGATGCCCGGCAGTGTCATCAGAATCGCTGCAGCGCAGGGCGATACCGTCACCGCCGGTCAGCCCATCCTGTGGCTGGAGGCGATGAAGATGGAACACACGGTCACCGCGCCTGCCGACGGTGTGCTCACCGAATTGAACGTTGTGGAAGGCCAGCAAGTCGAAGTCGGCGCAGTTCTCGCCGTTGTCACCGAAGAAGCCGTCACCGAAGAGGGAGTGGAGCAATCATGAGTTTCATCGAAACCGAAGAGCAGAAGGGTCTGCGCAACGCAGTCTCGTCACTCGGCAAGCGCTACAACTACATCGACTACGTCCTGCCGAAGGCGCGCAAGGGTGAGCCGCTTACCGAACTGTGGAACGAGGCGGGCAAGCTCGGCTTCCTCGGCGTCAACCTTCCCGAGGAGTACGGCGGCGGTGGCGCGGGCATCTACGAACTCGCGCTCGTGCAGGAGGAGTTGGCCGCGCACGGTGCCGGTCTGCTGCTGGTCGTCGTCAGCCCGGCCATCTGCGGCACCATCATCGGCAAGTACGGCACGGCCGACCAGAAGCAGGAGTGGCTCACCGCGCTCGCCGACGGGTCCAAGATCATGGTCTTCGGCATCACCGAACCCGACGCCGGCTCCAATTCGCACCAGATCACCACCACGGCGCGTCGTGACGGTGACGAGTGGATTCTCAAGGGCAACAAGATCTACATCTCCGGCGTGGATCAGGCCGATGCGGTTTTGATCGTCGCACGCACCGAGGATTCGAAGACCGGCAAGCTCAAGCCGGCGCTGTTCATCGTGCCCACGGACGCTCCGGGACTGCAGAAGACGCAGATGGAGATGGACATCGTCGAGCCCGATCATCAGTTCGTGCTGTTCCTCGACGACGTCAGGCTCCCCGCCGAAGCGCTCGTCGGTGAGGCCGACGCCGCCCTGATGCAGCTGTTCGCCGGCCTGAACCCCGAGCGCATTCTCGGTGCCGCGATGGCCGTCGGGATGGGTCGCTACGCCATCGACGCCGCCGTCAAGTACGCCAACGAGCGGACGGTCTGGAAGACGCCGATCGGAGCGCATCAGGGTCTCGCGCACCCGTTGGCGCAGTGCAAGATCGAACTCGAGCTCGCGAAGCTGATGATGCAGAAGGCAGCAGTGCTCTACGATTCCGGCGACGACTTCGGTGCGGCCGAGGCGGCGAACATGGCGAAATATGCTGCGGCCGAAGCCAGCATCAAGGCGCTCGATCAGGCGATCCAGACCCACGGCGGTGCCGGCTTGAGCAGCGAGTACGGCTTGGCTGCGATGCTCGGGGCTGCTCGCATCGCCCGCGTCGCACCGGTGAGTCGGGAGATGATCCTGAACTTCGTGAGCCAGCACTCGCTCGGACTGCCGAGAAGCTACTGATGGCCGTTCTCGTCGAGTCGGGCAAGGACACAGCGTATTTGACGTTGGATTCGCCGGAGAACCGGAATGCGCTGTCCTCGGTGATGGTCGAGGAGCTGACAGCGGGACTCACCGCTGCGGCGCTCGACGACGACGTCAGGACGATCGTGCTCGGTCACACCGGCACCACGTTCTGTGCCGGAGCAGACCTCCGCGAAGCCGGGGCATCACCGGAACTTCGCACCCGGCAGATGCTGGATCTGATGCGGCTGATCATCGACACCCCGAAACCCGTCGTCGCGAAGATCGACGGACATGTGCGGGCAGGCGGGATGGGGCTCGTCGCGGCCTGCGACGTCGCGGTCGCCGGACCCGAGAGCTCGTTCGCGTTGACGGAGGTTCGGCTGGGCCTGGCCGCGTCGGTCATCTCGGTGGCCGTGCTGCCGCGGCTGACGTCTCGCGCGGCGAGTCGCTATTTCCTCACCGGGGAGACGTTCGACGGGGCGACGGCCGAGGCGATCGGTCTGGTCACCGTGGCCGACGCCGTCCCCGCAGCCGTGGTGGCCGACTACATGATCGTGTTCAGGAAGTGTTCGCCGCAGGGCCTGGCCGAGTCGAAGCGCCTCACCACGGCCGCGATCAGGCGCGAGATGGACGAGCGTGGGACGTCCGTCGCCGAGCAATCGGCCAGGTTGTTTGCATCCGACGAGGCCCGAGAGGGGATGATGTCCTTTCTGGAGAAGAGGCCCCCGTCCTGGGCGGCCGAGA
>NZ_NOZF01000194.1:0-27022 GCF_002258565.1 Rhodococcus sp. 05-2254-6 | reverse complement strand
CGGATCCCGTCGCTTCGCCGTCGCGGCGTTCGTGACGCAGGTGGCCGGTTCGTTGTTCGGCCTCGGTCTCGCGGTTCTGGCCAAGACCTTCGACGCGGACTGGGGATTCCGGTTGCACGTCGGAACCGCTGTGGGCCCGACGACTTGGATCTTCGGTGTGGTCCTGGTCGCGACCTCGCGAATGGATACGTTGTGGCGCAGGCGAATCCGCGTCGAAGGTCTTGGCCAGAACCGCGAGACCGAGGCCGAACAACGAACCGGCCACCTGCGTCACGAACGCCGCGACGGCGAAGCGACGGGATCCGATACGGCGCTCGATCGGTGCGGCGGCCAGCAGCACCCCGACCGTGGCCACCACACAACCGGCGATGTTGGGTGCCGCCAGACCCGAGGTGAGCGGGGTCCACAGGTGCCAGTGCTCGAACGGCATGATGCCCACGGCGAAGTACTTGTCCATCTCGCCGCGGTTGTCCACGACCGCGGCGACGATGCCCATCACCCAGACGACGGCGAGCAAAGTGAAACTGACCGGTGCTCCCACGGCACCGAACACGATGAGCGCCCACACCCGCCGAAGCTGGCGCATGACTGCAGACGCACCGGACCTCAGGGATTCGGTGCGCGCGGACATCCACGACGGTTCGGCGGGTGTCGATACTTCGGCGTCCGCCGCAGACGGTCGTTCCGGATCGGTCACGTTCACGAAATCAACCCTGTTCTCGTTGCCAGCCATGGGAGCTCGCGCCGGAGGCCTTCCGACCACACCGCGAAGCTGTGTCCGCCCGGTACTTCCACGTACTGCACGTCCATTCCGGCGGCCTTCGCCGCGTCGTACATCTCCTGTTGGCCCGGTTTGTAGTCGTTGTCGTCGGACCCCACGACGAAAATACCGGCGGAGTCGGGGTACTGACGTGATTTCAGCAGGTCGAGTGGGTTGATGGCGGTGAACGCCGCGGAGTTTCCTCCGAAGGCCTGCTGCACCGTGCGGTCTCGATCGCCGAGAGTCGGCTCGCGCTGGCCGGAGAGGTCGAGGAACGTGGGATAGACATCGGGGTGATTGGTCGCCATCTGAATCGAGCACGTACCGCCGTAGGACAATCCGCCGATCGCCCAGTGTGCGCGATTGCGGTCCACCTGCAGCGCCGAGTCGATCCAGTCGGGAACGTCGCGGGAGAGATACGTGTCCACGTTGCCCAGCGGCGAGTCGACACAGAGCGGATTCGCCATCGACGACCCGGTTCCGTCCGCGACGACGACAACCGGCGCGAGACCGGCATGATCGCGAGCGAAATCGTCCATCGTCTCGGCGAGTTTTCCGCCGTTGAGCCAGTCCTCGGGTGCTCCCGGCTGGCCGGCGAGCAGCACGAGAACCGGAAGGAGCGGGCGAGGATCGGCGAAGTAGGCGGGCGGCAGGTAGATCTCCGCATCTCGTGCGGTGAAGTTCGACGCGGTGGCCGGAATGGATGCCGAGGTGATCTTCCCGGCGGTCGCCAGATCTGCCGGTGCTGTCCACACCGAGTCCAGAGGCGTGCCCGTAACAGTCTGTTCCACCGCAGCGGGCACATCCGAGAACTGAATGCGCGCCGCCGACTCGGCACCGAGAGCATTGCCCACGGTGGGATACGCGTCGAACTCGAGGTTGACGTGCAGGGCCGACGCCGCCACCACGAACACCATCGCCAGCACCGACGCCAGCGTGCCCAGCACCCCTCGGGCGTTCACCGCCCTGGGAATCACCGCGAACAGCGCAGCGAGGCCCACTCCGATCCACACGTAGATCGAGGTCTCTATCGGATCCGGGAACGGTCGCCACACCTTCTCGACCACCACGTAGCCGATCGCCGTGACGACGATCGCTGCCGTGACGACGATCGGCACTGCACGTGTGGCGTATCGCCGCGATCTCGAGACGAGCAGCCACAGACCACCGAGGGCACCGAGAACGGACACGATCACCGGTACCGGACCATCGATCAACGACAGGGAATCGAACCACTCCACGCTTTCGTCTCCGCTCACTTCTCGAAAGTCGGGCCGAAAGGCGGCACGATCACAGCACAGATTATTCGCCCCGGGAGTCCTGCGGTCGAGACCCGCCGATTCGTCGCGACTGCGACTATGACCGATCCCACATCAGTTGAACGGTCGGTACTACCACGAGTAGTACGCATCCACGTCGGAGTAGCCGTAGACTCGGACGAATGGCTGGTCTTGGTGAACTAGAGCGCGCAGTGATGGACCATCTGTGGGAGTCGTCCGATCCCCAGACCGTTCGACAGGTCCACGAGGCACTTGCGACGCATCGCGAACTCGCGTACACGACGGTGATGACGGTGCTGCAGCGGCTGGCCAAGAAGAAGTTGGTCGTCCAGCAACGCGACGACAGAGCGCACCGCTACGCACCGTTGCACGGTCGCGACGAGCTGGTCGCAAGCCTTATGGTCGATGCGCTGTCGCAGGCACCGGCGTCGGGTGGACGCGCAGCGGCACTCGTGCACTTCGTCGGTCAGGTGGGGGCCGACGAAGCCGACGCCCTCCGTGAGGCGCTTGCCGCGTTGGAAGTGGCACAATCGACATCGAAGTCCCCTTCGGCTGGAGATCGCCGTCCGACGGACTGACGCTCGCGGCAGTAGGTGAGGACATGAACTCGACGACTGCGCTGGTATTCGCAGTACTCGCGCTGATCCTGGCTGGGCCGGTTCCGGCAGTGCTCGCTCGCGCGAGCTGGCCGTACCGGTCACCGCGCGCCGCTTTGGTTCTCTGGCAGGCAATTGCTCTCGCTGCGGTGCTCTCGGCTTTCAGCTCCGGCCTCGCGATCGGCGGACTGCTGCTCGTCCCCGGACCTGACGGTCGTCCCACGACGGCACCGACCGACGAGATCGACGCGCTCGGTCTGCCCCTGTGGACTCTCTACGTCGTCGTCCTCGCCATCACGCTCGGCATCGGTGCCAAGCTCATGTTCTCCGTCGTTCGGGTAGCGGTCAGAACCCGTCGCCGACGTTCCAGGCATCGCGTGCTCGTCGATCTGCTGGATCGAACCGACTTGGGAGAGAACCCTTTTCGCGGCCTTCGCGACGCAGACATCCGGGTACTCGACGCGGCCGAACCGATCGCGTACTGCCTACCCGGTCTGCGTCAGCGGGTGGTCCTGAGTCGGGGAACGTTGGCCAGCCTGTCCGAGGCCGAGGTCACTGCGATCCTCAGCCACGAGCGGTCACATCTACGCGCCCGCCACGATCTGGTTCTCGAAGCGTTCACCGCCGTCAACGAAGCCTTCCCGCGGATCGTCCGTAGCAAGTCGGCGCTCGGCAGCGTGCAGCTGCTGGTCGAGCTGCTCGCAGACGACTCGGCGGTCAAGGTCACCGGACCCACTCCGTTGGCCAGGGCACTGGTCACATGCGCCGGGTCCACCGCCCCGCGTGGCGCGATGGCCGCCGGAGGGCCGCACACCCTCATCCGTGTGCAGCGCTTGAGCGGCCCGGGCAGCGATGTGCGCATCGCCGCGGCGGCCTACGCGGCGGCCGTGGTGATCCTGGTTCTTCCGACGATCTACGTTGCCATGCCGTGGCTGGAGGAGCTGAGCAAGCTCATCGGGTGAGCTCGCACGCGATCGGGGTCGCACAGGTCACATCGACTCAAGTCGAACAATTGGCGGTACGTCCCGTACAGTGGAGACCGGTCGCCATCGCGACCTAGCAATCGAAATGGCACAAACAGCCCCACTTTATGCAGTTCTCATCTGCATTCTGATGGCCAGGTGACAGTGCCCTGGCTCGTATCAATGTGTTCTGGCTGTTTTTCGTGTTTCCCGGTTCTTCGGGTGCTCTCAGCTTCGGGCTTATTGGCGTGCCCGTAATCCGGAGAGGCTTTACTGCGTGACCCACGCTGTTTCCAACACACCCGTTTCCACCATTTCCGACACCACGGCAGTCCCGACGCCCGTAGCGGCACCGGCCTTCACCTTCGCCGATCTCGGACTGCCCGAGGCTGTCGTCGCCGCATTGGCGCGCAACTCGATCACCGTGCCCTCCCCCATCCAGGAGAAGGCGCTTCCCGACGCGATCGCCGGTAAGAACGTCCTCGGTCGTGCGCAGACCGGCTCGGGCAAGACCCTGGCCTTCGGCCTGCCGATCCTGCAGCGCCTGTCGCTGCACACCGATCGCCCGGCCGCCAAGCGCCCGCGTTCGCTCGTGCTGGTCCCCACCCGCGAGCTCGCCTTCCAGGTCGTCGAATCCCTCGCTCCCTACGCCAACGCTCAGGGCCTGCGAGTCATGCCAGCCGTCGGCGGTACCCCGTTCAACAAGCAGGTCGAGCAGCTCCGACGCGGAGTCGACGTCCTCGTCGCCACTCCCGGCCGCCTCGCCGATCACCTCCGCCAGGGCACCTGCATCCTGGACTCCATCGAGATCACCGCGCTCGACGAGGCCGATCAGATGGCCGACATGGGCTTCCTGCCCGAGGTGCGTGCAGTGCTCGCCGACACCCCGGCAGACGGACAGCGCATGCTGTTCTCTGCCACCCTCGACCGTGAGGTTCAGTCACTGGTACGCCAGTTCCTGCCCGATCACGTCGAGCACTCCACCCAGGACGGCAAAGCCAGTGTCCGGACCATGGATCACTACGTCCTCATGGTCGACCGGGGTCAGAAGGATCTCGTTCTCTCCGAGATCGGTGCTCGCGAAGGCGGTCGCACCATCATGTTCGCGCGTACCAAGCTGGGCTGCGACGGGATCACCGATCGCCTCCGTGCGCTCGGTATCGCCGCGGAGTCGCTGCACGGCGGCAAGGCTCAGAACCAGCGCACCCGCGTTCTCGAGCGTTTCAAGAACGGCCGCACCCCCGTCCTCGTCGCTACCGACGTTGCTGCTCGCGGAATCCACGTAGACGGTATCGACCTGGTCGTCCACGTCGATCCGCCCGCAGACCACAAGGACTACCTGCACCGCGCAGGACGCACGGCACGCGCAGGCGAGAAGGGCACCGTCGTCGCGATCGTGCTCCCCAACCAGCGTCGTCAGGTTCTGCGTCTGACCGGTATGGCCGGCGTCAAGGCCACTGCCGTCAACGTCTCGCCCGGTTCGGCCGAGCTGAACAGCATCACCGGGGCGAAGAAGCCGACCGGTGAGCCTCTGCGCGCCGAGTCCGCTCCTCGTGACCGGAACAGCCGTCCCGGCTACCAGGGCTCCAACCCCCGTAGCGGCGGCGGATACCAGGGCTCCAACCCCCGCAGTGGCGGCGGATACCAGGGCTCCAACCCCCGCAGTGGCGGCGGATACCAGGGCTCGAACCCGCGCAGCAGTGAGGGCTACCAGGGTGACCGTCCCCGCACCGGCTACCAGGGCTCGAACCCGCGCAGCAGCGAGGGCTACCAGGGGTCCAACCCGCGCAGCAGCGGCGGATACCAGGGCTCCAACCCCCGCAGCAGCGAGGGCTACCAGGGCGACCGCCCGCGTCGCTCCGAGGGCCGCGGCTACGAGGGTCGTGGATCCGACAACCGTGGCTCCGACAACCGTGGCTCCGACAACCGTCGTCCCGCGTCCGGCCCCCGCCAGGACGAGCACCGCTCCGGAGGCTTCCGCAGCCGCACGGAACGCCGTTCGTACGACGGTTTCGACGGTCCGGCTCGCAGCCACTGATCGGTTCGTAACCGTGCGGTCGTAACTCGACCGGAGCATATTTCGACGACATGAGGTGTCGCATTCTTCGCGAATGCGGCACCTTTTGTCGCTGTCTACGGCCAGGTTTGAGTTCTGCTGGGGGGTTGGCTCGCGCGACGCCGCTCGGCAGGGAAAGCTGTCTGTATGACCTCAGCAGCAGAACCGACAGAACTGGCTCAGATCGGAGTCACCGGACTCGCCGTCATGGGCTCCAACATCGCCCGCAACTTCGCCCATCACGGCCACACCGTCGCATTGCACAACCGCAGTGTCGCCAAGACCGATGCCCTGATCGCCGAGCACGGCACCGAGGGCAACTTCGTTCGCACCGAAACCATCGAGGAGTTCGTCGCCGCTCTCGCGAAGCCGCGCCGAGTGCTCATCATGGTCAAGGCAGGCGACCCGACCGACGCTGTGATCGAGGAGCTTGCAGGCGCGATGGAGGAGGGCGACATCATCATCGACGGTGGTAATGCCCTCTACACCGACACCATTCGTCGCGAGGCGGCCATGAAGGAGCGCGGACTGCTCTTCGTCGGTGCCGGCATCTCCGGCGGCGAAGAAGGCGCGCTCAACGGACCGTCGATCATGCCGGGTGGTCCGGCCGAGTCCTACAAGGCCCTGGGTCCGCTATTGGAATCGATCGCAGCTCAGGTCGACGGCACGCCGTGCTGCACCCACATCGGACCCGACGGCTCCGGACACTTCGTCAAGATGGTCCACAACGGCATCGAATACGCCGATATGCAGCTCATCGGTGAGGCGTACAACCTGTTCCGCGACGCTCTCGGCTACACGCCTGCTCAGGTAGCGGACGTGTTCACCGAATGGAACAACGGTGATCTGGAGAGCTACCTTGTCGAGATCACCGCCGAGGTTCTTCGACAGGTCGACGCCAAGACCGGTCAGCCTCTCGTCGACGTGATCGTCGATGCTGCCGAACAGAAGGGCACTGGTCGCTGGACGGTCAAGGCAGCCCTGGACCTCGGGGTTCCTGTCACCGGTATCGCCGAGGCGGTGTTCGCTCGGGCTCTGTCGGGGTCACGCGCTCAGCGCAAGGCAGCCGTCGGACTCGCTTCGGGAACACTGGCCGACAAGCCGACCGACGCGGAGCAGTTCACACACGACATCAGTCGGGCTCTGTACGCGTCGAAGATCGTCGCCTACGCACAGGGCTTCGACCAGATCGCCGCGGGCAGTGCCGAATACGACTGGAATTTGCATCCCGGTGACCTCGCCACGATCTGGCGCGGTGGCTGCATCATTCGCGCGCGGTTCCTCGACCGCATCAAGGACGCGTACGACGACAACGCCGAACTGCCGAGCTTGATCCTGGCCCCGTACTTCCGTGATGCCATCGAGAACGCCATCGACAGCTGGCGTCGGGTCGTCATCACCGCGGCCTCGTTGGGTATTCCGGTCCCCGCGTTCGCGTCCTCGCTCTCCTACTACGACGCGTTGCGGGCAGAGCGTCTACCTGCCGCTCTGACACAGGGACAGCGAGATTTCTTCGGGGCGCACACCTACGAGCGAACCGACTCGGAAGGAAAGTTCCACACTCTGTGGAGCGGCGATCGTTCCGAGATCGAAGCCTGACCGACGACCGCCCGCCGGTGGCGCTGCGTGCATCACGCAGCGCCACCGGTGGTACGTACCGAGAACAAGGTCAGACGGGCACCGGCCCGAGTATCGGTTGGACCACCGTCGACGGGATGCCCTCCCACGGCAGTGCACCTTCCAGGTCCTTCCACACCGCCTGCACCGCACTGAAGCACCCTTGGCCGTACACGTCGGATGCGGTGTACAGAATATCCGCACAGTCCGGTACGTCGATGGTGAACAGCTCGAATCCGGCTGCAGTGCAACCGATTCCGGACTCGAGCTCCAGCATTCCCGAGACCACCGATGCGCCGAGCGAATTGAGAATTCTCGAGGACTCGTGCGGCCCGCGCCCCGTCAGGACGATCTCCGGGCTGCCGAAATTCGTGAGACCGACCGTGTAGCAGAACGCCGGATGGATACCAATGGGATCGACTTCCGATTCGACGTACTGCAGGGCCCAGCCACACCTGTCGATGGTGCGTATCACGCCCTCGATGTACTCGTCGACGCTGTGGCCCTGACACATCTTGCACATAGCTCCCCCACACTCTGCGTGCGATCGCCCCCTCGGCAATCACGGTGTCGAACGCCGATCGAACATGCGTTCTGCCCCGAGTATTGCGCGTGGCACCGACAAGAAGATTCCGACGCACGGCCGACGCAGCGGTATGGTCACAGCCATGCCGGGTCAATCCGTTCGATCGTTCGCAGAACTGGGACTGCCCGTGGTTCTCGTGCACTCGCTCAGGAAAGCGGGTGTCTCCGAGCCGTTTCCGATCCAGTCCGCCGCCCTGCCCGATGCGCTCGCGGGTCGCGATGTGCTGGGCCGTGCTCCGACCGGATCCGGCAAGACTCTCGCGTTCGGGCTTCCGCTGCTCGTGCGGCTTGCGGGCCGACGCAGCGAGCCCGGTGCACCGCGTGGACTCGTGCTGGCTCCCACTCGCGAACTCGCGCTCCAGATCCAGGAAGTGCTCGACGTCCACGGTGCGACGTTCGGCCTGCGCAGCGTCGGCGTGGTCGGCGGCGTTCCGCTCGAGCGCAATGTCCGAGAGATCCAGCGCGGAATCGACATCGTGGTGGCCACCCCCGGTCGCCTAAACGATCTCCTCGAGCGTCGTTCGATCACGTTGAATCGAGTGGAGGTCACCGTGATAGACGAGGCAGATCGCATGGTGGACATGGGATTTCTGCCCCAGGTCGATTCGCTTCTCGCTGCGACACCGACCGGCGGCCAGCGGCTGCTGTTCTCGGCGACCCTGGACGGAGACGTCGACCGCCTGGTCGAGAAGTTCCTCAGCGATCCGGCCGAACATTCCACCGCGGAGTCGGTGAGCGAACCGGACATCGCGCATTACGTGTTCAGGGTCGATGCCGGCCGCAAGACAGAAGTAGCTGCCGCACTTGCCAACAGGGACGGGCGCACGTTGCTTTTCGTCCGCACCACTCACGCGGTCGACCGGCTCACCGACGACTGTCGCCGGCTGGGCGTACCGGTATCGTCGTTGCACGGCAACAAGACTCAGGCGCACCGCACACGTTCGCTGGCCGCTTTCGGCGACGGCGCATCGACCGCGCTGATCGCGACCGATGTCGCGGCACGTGGGGTTCACGTCGACGACGTCAGCCTCGTGGTCCACGTGGACCCACCACTGGATTCCAAGGACTACGTGCATCGCGCAGGTCGCACTGCCCGCGCCGGCTCCAGCGGAACCGTCGTGACGTTGGCTACGGCCGAACAGGTGGATCACGTGTGCGCAATGGCGGGCGATGCCGGTGTCTCGGCAACGGTGGTCGACACCGAGAGCGATCCCACCTCGTGGCGTCGATTGACCGGGGCGCGTACACCCATCGGCAGGCCGCTCCCGGCCGAGGCGGTCGAAGCACCGGCACAACGTGGCTCGCGGCGCGGTGCTGCGCCCGTCCGACACGAGCGAGGCGGGCGGGCCGGGGGCAGGCGGGGCGGCAACAGAGGACGACGCGGGTGACCGCCTCGTGGTTGTCGATCGCGCTCGCCCTGGTTTCGGCATTCCTGTTCGCCTGTGCGTCGGTGGCACAGCAGAGCGCCGCGGCGTCGGTCCCCGAGGGAACGTCACTGCTCTCGGCTCTGATCCGAAGCCCCAGATGGTGGGTGGGCGTACTCGGCGACGGGGGCGGTTACGCCGTTCAGATCGCTGCACTGTGGGTCGGTTCGGTCCTGGTCGTGCAGCCGTTGCTCGTCACCGCCCTGCTGTTCGCACTCCCGATGTCGGCGAAATTGGCGGGCCGGGTTCTCCCTGCTTCGACGTGGGTGCTCGCATTCCTGCTTGCCGCCGCCCTCGCGGTGTTCATCGTGGTCGGCGACCCCAGCGAAGGTGACACCGACGCCCCTCTGTCCGACTGGATCGTTCCTCTGATCGTCGCCGCGGTCGTGATCGGCGGCGCAGCGGTGGGAGGTCTGCTCCTGACCGCCCCCGGTGTGCGGGCCCTGTTGCTCGGAGCCGCAGGAGGTTTGCTGTTCGGTCTGGCCGCGGCTCTGACGAAGTTGGTCACCGACCTCGTGGAGAACGAGAGGTTCGGCGCGTTGACGGCCTGGCAGACCTACGCCCTCGTCGGATCGGGAGTTCTCGGCTTCTACCTCCAACAACGCGCGTTTCAAGTCGGTCCGCTGTCCGCGTCCATGCCTGCCGTCACGATCGGCGAGCCCCTCGGCGCTGCGTTCATCGGCATCACGGTCCTGGACGAGCGAATCAGAACCGACGGGGCTTCCCTCGCCGTCATCGCCGTAGCGGTGTCCGTCATGATCGCCGCGACGATTCGACTGTCGCAGACCCAGGCGTCGACTCGCATCGAAAGGGAGACGGTGGACGGGGCGTCGACCCCGCCGATTGCGCCCGACCGGTAGTCTCGATCAACGTGCAGTACCTCGATGGTCATCAGCCGCCCTACGATCTCACCTACGACGATGTCTTCCTCGTCCCCAACCGAACCGACGTCACGTCGCGATTCGATGTCGACCTCAGTACGGTCGACGGCTCGGGAACGACCATTCCGATCGTCGTGTCGAACATGACCGCGGTGTCGGGTCGGCGTATGGCCGAAACCGTCGCACGTCGCGGAGCGATCGCAGTGATCCCGCAGGATCTCCCCACCGAGGCCGTCGCCGAAACCGTCGCATTCGTCAAGAGTCGCGACCTGATCGCGGACACACCGGTCGTCCTCGGCCCCAACGCATCCGTGTCCGACGCTTTGGCGCTGATGCACAAGCGTGCACACGGCTCGGTCGTGATCGTCGAACACGGCAAGCCGATCGGAGTCGTGTCCGAGGGTGCCTGCGCCGACGTCGACCGATTCGCGCGGCTCAGCTCCGTGGCATCGGCCGATTTCGTGCGAGCCCCTCGCCATGCGTCACCCAAGGAAGTTTTCGAGCTGATGGAGGCGGCACACGCCCACCTCGCCGTCGTCGTCGAGAACGACGGCTCCCTGGCAGGTGTGGTCACCAGGACCGGCGCGATCAGAACCGGCATCTACGCGCCTGCAGTCGACGCGTCGGGTCGCCTCCGTATCGCTGCCGCGGTCGGCATCAACGGCAACGTGGCCGAGAAGGCGACTGCACTGGTCGAGGCCGGGGCCGATGTGCTCGTGATGGACACCGCTCACGGGCATCAGCAGAAGATGCTCGAAGCCCTCGCTGCCGTGCGCTCCCTCGATCTCGGCGTTCCCCTGGCGGCCGGCAATGTGGTGTCCGCGCAGGGGACGCGCGATCTGGTGGAGGCGGGCGCGGACATCGTCAAGGTCGGTGTCGGGCCGGGAGCGATGTGCACGACACGCATGATGACCGGCGTCGGACGCCCCCAGTTCTCGGCTGTCGCCGATTGTTCGGCTGCGGCAGCCGAACTCGGGGCTTCGGTGTGGGCCGACGGCGGTGTACGCCACCCACGTGACGTTGCTCTCGCACTGGCTGCCGGCGCTGCGAACGTCATGATCGGCTCGTGGTTCGCCGGCACGTACGAGTCGCCGGGCGACCTGCGGGTGGACGCATCCGGCAATCGGTACAAGGAGAGCTTCGGTATGGCGTCCAAGCGAGCAGTTGCCGCCCGTACCGCCACCGATGGGGCGTTCGACCGGGCTCGCAAGGCCTTGTTCGAGGAGGGCATTTCCAGTTCGCGGATGCGCCTCGATCCCGATCGCCCCGGTGTCGAGGACCTGATCGATCACATCTGTGCCGGAGTTCGCAGTACCTGCACGTATGCGGGTGCCCGTTCGCTGCCGGAGTTGGCCGAACGAGCAGTTCTGGGAGTCCAGTCCGCTGCCGGATTCGCCGAGGGACGGCCCCTGCCCTCCGGGTGGTGACGGTCGGGCACGGTTAGACTCACCCACAGCAAACACAGTTGTTCGCGCTCGCCACTCGTCGGACATTCGAGCATTCGATTCTCGACGTGTGGCGGAACGGTCGGCTCCTCACGGGGTGGGACCACATCGCGAACCGAACAGAAGGGAATCAGGTGCCCGAGGCACCCACTATCTCGGTTGCCGTAGCGGCAACTGCGGAACAACACGACGACGGTTCCACTTCGGAGGGATCCTCTATCGAGCCGGGAGAGAAACCCGGCGACACAGATTTCGGCAACCACGTGCACTCCGGCGGCGCGATGCTCCTGTCCCAGCTTCGACGGTCCCGGCTCAGGCGGAGCTGACGCGTGGCACTTCTTCTGACCATCGTCAGCCTGCTCGGTTTCGTCGCTCTGACGGCCGGCACCGCACTGTTCGTTGCGGCCGAGTTCTCTCTGACCGCTCTCGAACGCAGTGCGGTCGAGTCACAGGCCGACAACGGCGACCTGCGCTCACGCCAGGTGCTGCACGCCCACAAGACACTGTCGTTTCAGCTGTCCGGTGCCCAACTCGGCATCACCATCACGACACTGATCACCGGTTACCTGGCCGAACCTGTGCTGGCCGGCTTCATTCGGCCGCTGGCCGACGCGCTGGGTGCATCCGAGACCCTCTCCGCAGGAATCTCGCTCGCCGTGGCGCTGATCCTGGCCACTTCGTTCTCGATGATCTTCGGTGAGCTGGTCCCCAAGAACATCGCCATTGCGAAACCGATGTCGACCGCTCGTGTCACCGCCGGTGCGATGGCCGGGTTCTCACTGGTCTTCAAATGGGCCATCAACGGGCTCAACGGTTCGGCGAACTGGCTGGTACGCCGGCTCGGGATCGAACCGGCGGAAGAACTGAGATCCGCGCGATCGCCGCAGGAACTGGGTTCGCTGGTCCGCACGTCGGCGCGGCAGGGATCGATCGACGAGAACACCGCCCGACTGGTCGATCGATCGTTGCAGTTCGGTGATCGCACGGCCGAGGAACTGATGACGCCACGAGTCAAGATCGAAACGCTCGCCACCGACGCCACGGTGGCCGATTTGATCGAAACGGCGGCGCGGACAGGCTTCTCGCGCTTTCCGGTGGTCGACGGCGATCTGGACGACACCATCGGCGTCGTTCACATCAAGCATGCGTTCACCGTCGCCGGAGCGCACCGTCGCTCGACGACGGTCGAGTCCCTGGCACGCGACGTTCCTGTCGTACCGTCCAGCCTCGACGGCGACGCGGTGATGGAACGGGTACGCGCCGACGGTATGCAGGTTGCTCTCGTCGTCGACGAGTACGGCGGCACCGCGGGCATGGTCACGATGGAGGACCTGATCGAGGAAATCGTCGGTGACGTGCGCGACGAACACGACGAACCCGAACTCGACGTCTCCAGATCGGGCGACGGTTGGGATTGCGCAGGCCTGCTGCGCATCGACGAGGTCGCGTCGGCCACGGGATATTCCGCACCGGAGGGCGAGTACGAGACCATCGGCGGTCTGGTTCTGACAGAGTTGGGTCGCATTCCGACCGAGGGGGACGCAGTTCTGTTGCCTCCCCCGGCCAACGAGGATCCGCTCGAACGAGTCGGCGGTTGGGTGGCACGGGTGATTCGGATGGACGGCCGTCGCATCGACCGGGTGGTGCTCCTGCCCGTCGACGCGGCAGCGGTGGCTCGGATGAGATCGGACGGTGAGATCGATGGGTGATTTCCTCGGAGTCGGTCTCGCCGTTCTACTGCTCGCCGGCAACGCATTCTTCGTCGGAGCCGAGTTCGCACTGATCTCGGCCCGGCGGGATCGTCTCGAAGCGCTGCTCGCGCAGGGCAAGAAGCGCGCTCAGAGCGTGATCGAGGCCGGTCAGAACCTGTCGCAGATGCTCGCCGCTGCACAGCTCGGCATCACGATCTGCTCTATCCTTCTCGGTCGTGTGGCAGAGCCTGCAGTGGCACACCTGATCGAGGTTCCGCTCGAGGCAGTCGGCATTCCCGAGTCCTTCCTGCACCCGATCGCCTTCGCCATCGCGTTGACGCTCGTGGTCGTTCTGCACATTCTCATCGGTGAGATGGTGCCCAAGAACATCGCGATCGCCGGCCCGGAGAGCACCGCCATGGTTCTGGTGCCCATCCATCTGCTGTTCATCAAGGTGGCACTGCCGCTGATCTCGTTCTACAACATGTGCGCCAACCTCACCCTTCGACTGCTGCGGATCGAGCCGAAGGACGAGCTGAGTTCCTCGGTGTCGGCGGTCGAGTTGTCGCAGATGATCGGCGAATCACGATCCGAGGGACTGATCGACGCCGAGGAGCATCGACGACTGCGGCAGGCCCTGGAAACGTCCGGCCGAACGGTGGGTGAGGTTCTGATTCCCTCGCACCAGGTTCGCAGTATCGAGTTGTCCGGTCCCGATCACACCCTCGGACCCACCCTGGGCTCGGTCGAACGAGCCGTCATCGAAACGGGATTCTCGCGCTATCCGGTTCGCGACGCCTCGGGTGCACTTGTGGGCTACCTGCACCTCAAGGACGTACTCGACGACATGGCCGACGAGTCGGCAGGACCGGACACGGTCATTCCCCGCACTGAAGTGCGAGCACTGCCGGTGGTCTCCATCGACACGGTGCTCGACGACGCGTTGACCAAGTTGCGTCGGGCCAGCAGCCACCTCGGTGCCGTGCACGACGCGACCGGTGCCACGGTCGGTATCGTCGCGCTCGAGGACCTGGTCGAGGAGTTCGTCGGTACGGTTCGGGACGGCACACACCGGGTGGCCGGTCCCCGTCCGGGTCAATCGTCGTCCAACTTCAAGCCTGCGACCACTCCCCCACGGAACGCGTGAATGCCCAATTCGACGTTGGTGAGCGAAGGGCAGTGGACCGCTCGTCGTGCTGCGCATACGGCGCGGGTGGAGAACCTCGTCGGTGATTATCTGACCGACCGGGGCCACGGCGGCGTCCATCCGGTGCTCGATTTTCTGTTCACCTACTACAGTCACCGCCCGGGTCAGCTACGCCGATGGAATCCAGGTCACGGCGTCGTACTCACCGGCGATCGTGCGCGTGACTACGCGGAGTTCGCGTCCTACGAGCAGGTGGACACCGCCGACGGCCCGGGTTTTCGGGTGCGGTCGGATCTGGTCGAGCGTCGACGATCGAGCATTGAATTCACCCTCGGCCTGCTCTCCGCCACCCGAGACAGGCCGCCGGTGCTCGGATGTTTCGGACTGCACGAGTGGGCGATGGTTTACCGCGGGGGAACGTCGGCGCAGCGTCACGAGCAGGTGCCACTGCGTCTGGGACACGACGGAACCGATGCCGTGGTCGATTCGATGACGTTGCGGTGCACTCACTACGACGCCTTCCGCTTCTTCACTCCCGATGCTGCGCCGCGCAATGCTCTTACGCTGTCGGCGGAGTCGCGTCTGACATCCGAGCAACCCGGGTGCATTCACGCCTCGATGGATCTGTACAAGTGGTGCTACAAGCTGGGACCGCTGATCGATTCCGAGTTTCTCACCGACTGCTTCGAGCTGGCTCTGCACGCGCGAACGATCGACATGCGCGCGAGCCCGTACGACCTGAGTGACTACGATCTCGAACCCATTCGAATAGAGACCGCGGCCGGACGAGCGGAATATGTGCGCGCGCAGGGAGAGTTGTCGAGCGAAGCGGCACCTCTGCGCTCGGCGTTGATCGCTCGATGCCAGAATTTACTGATCGGCGGCGAGTTCGGCGTCGGACCTACCGCCGAGTAACATCGACAGCGTTGTCGTGGGGACACCGGTCACCGGTGTCCATGACCGGAAAGAGTGAGGAATTCATGACCGATCGTGTGCAGGCTGGTGGACTTCAGGTCGCCAAGGTCCTATTCGATTTCGTCGAGAAGGAGGCGCTGCCGGGTACCGACGTGGATTCGGATGCCTTCTGGACCGGTGCCGCGTCGCTGATCGCCGATCTCGCTCCCAAGAACAAGTCGTTGCTCGCTGTCCGCGACGAGATCCAGGGCAAGGTCGACGCCTGGCACGGTGAGCACGCGGGGCCGAACTACGACCGCGCCGCGTACAAGGCATTCCTGAAGGAGATCGGCTACCTGCTCGACGAGCCGGCCGACTTCCAGATCAGCACCTCCGGTGTCGACACCGAGATCACCACCACGGCCGGACCGCAGCTCGTGGTGCCGGTGCTCAATGCCCGGTTCGCGATCAACGCGTCCAACGCACGGTGGGGCTCGCTGTACGACGCTCTCTACGGAACCGATGCCATTCCCGAGACCGACGGTGCCGAGAAGGGCACCAGCTACAACAGGGTCCGCGGCGACAAGGTCATCGCCTTCGCGCGGGACTTCCTCGACGAAGCGTTGCCCCTGAGTTCCGGTTCGCACGTCGGTACCACCGGATACGTCGTCGACGCAGCGTCTCTGACGGTGACTCTCGCCGACGGAAGCACCGTCGGGCTGAAGGATCCGTCACAGCTGCTCGGCTACCAGGGCACCCCGGATGCGCCGTCGGCGATCCTGTTCGTCCACAACGGCTTGCACTTCGAGATCCAGATCGACCCCGAGAGCCCGATCGGCAAGACCGACGGCGCGGGAGTCAAGGACGTTCTGCTCGAGTCCGCTGTCACCACCATCATGGACTTCGAGGACTCCGTCGCTGCAGTCGATGCGGACGACAAGGTCCTCGGCTACCGCAACTGGCTCGGTCTGATGAAGGGCGACTTGACCGAGGAAGTCTCCAAGGGTGGCAAGAGCTTCACTCGTGCGATGAACAAGGACCGCACCTACACCTCGGTCGACGGTTCGGAACTGACACTGCACGGTCGCTCGCTGCTGTTCGTCCGCAACGTCGGTCACCTGATGACTTCGGATGCGATCCTCGATGCCGACGGCAACGAGGTGCCCGAGGGAATTCTCGACGCGCTGTTCACCTCGCTGGCCGGTATGCACTCGCTGACCTCGGACAACGTGCTGTCCAACTCACGCACCGGTTCGCTGTACATCGTCAAGCCCAAGATGCACGGACCGGACGAGGTCGCGTTCACCGCGGAGCTGTTCGGCCGTGTCGAGCAGGTCCTCGGCCTTCCGACCAACACACTCAAGGTCGGCATCATGGACGAGGAACGCCGCACGACGGTCAACCTCAAAGCGTGCATCCAAGCCGCATCCGAGCGGGTCGTGTTCATCAACACCGGCTTCCTCGACCGCACCGGCGACGAGATCCACACCTCGATGGAGGCGGGTCCCGTCGTACGCAAGGGCGCGATGAAGGGCGAGAAGTGGATCGCGGCCTACGAGGACTTCAACGTCGACACCGGTCTGGCTGCAGGCCTCGAAGGCAAGGCGCAGATCGGTAAGGGCATGTGGGCCATGCCCGATCTGATGCACGACATGCTCGAGCAGAAGATCGGCCACCCCAAGGCCGGAGCCAACACCGCGTGGGTTCCCTCGCCTACCGCTGCGACCTTGCATGCCCTGCACTATCACAAGGTCGATGTTTTCGCCCGCCAGCACGAGATCGCACAGGCCAAGCGGGCCAGCGTCGACGACATTCTCGAAATTCCTCTCGCGCCGTCCACGGACTGGACCGACGAGGAGAAGCAGAACGAGCTCGACAACAACTCGCAATCGATCCTGGGCTACGTGGTGCGGTGGATCGACCACGGCGTCGGCTGCTCGAAGGTGCCCGACATCAACGACATCGCACTCATGGAAGACCGTGCAACGCTGCGTATTTCGAGTCAGTTCATCGCGAACTGGCTGCGCCACGGCATCGTCACCGAAGACCAGGTGCGCGAGTCGCTGAAGCGGATGGCACCGGTGGTGGACCGCCAGAACGAAGCCGATCCGACGTACAAGCCGTTGGCTCCCGACTTCGACACCAACATCGCTTTCCAGGCTGCCAGTGACCTGATCTTCCAGGGCACCAGCCAGCCCAACGGCTACACCGAGCCGATCCTGCATCGTCGCCGACGGGAGTACAAGGCCGTCAACGCCTGACGGACTTGTCGATCACGTGGGTGAACATCGGAACACAGGGCGCGGGCGTTCGATAGCCGCCGGACCCGTGATCGTCGTGATCACGATCGCGGTGCTGGTCGCGGCCGTCTTCGGATGGTTTCAACTGCGGGATCGTATCTTCGACCAAGGGGTCGAAGCTGCCGACACATGTGTGGAGGGATCGGCGGTGCTCACTGTCGCCGCCGATCCCGACATCTCCGGACCCGTCGAACAACTGGCTTCCCGGTTCAACGACACCGCACCGGTGGTGCGAGATCACTGTGTGACGGTGCGGGTTCGAGCTACCGCCTCCGATGCTGTGCGGACGGCATTGAACGCCGGTATCGACAACTGGGACGTCGGCGCACTCGGTGCTCGGCCGGGCCTGTGGATACCTCGATCGTCGGGTGACGTGGAGGCCGTGACCGACCGCGGGGCAGTCGACGGCACCCCGCGGCCACTGGCGTCGAGTCCGGTAGTGCTCGCAGTGCCGTCTGCCGTGGCCGACGCTCTGGCCACGGCAAGTTGGGCCGACCTGGTCCGCCTGCAACGTGATCCGCAGGCATTCGGCCTCGGCGAGTGGGGCGCACTCCGTCTCGCACTACCGACCGGATCCGATTCCGGCGCAACCACACTGGCGCTCGCCGCAATCGCTGCCGGGATACGCGAAGATCCGACCAGCGAATTGACCCTGGAACAGGCCTCGTCCAGAGAAGTGGTCTCGGCCGTGTCGGAGCTGGCCGTCACCGACACCGGAGCCTCCGCGACGTCCGAATCCACCACCTACGACGCGCTCGCGGCACTGGAGAACGCGCCCGGCTCCGATGCCCCCGTCCACGCGGTCCCGGTCACCGAGCAGCAACTGGCATCGACCGATTCGTCGACGTTGACCGCCGTCGAACCTCAGGGCCCCACTCCCGTTGCCGATCATCCCGCGGCCGTACTCTCCGGCGACGAGACATCGACTCGGGCGGCCGCCGCGTTCGTCGATTTCGTCCGGCAGCCGGACGGTGCGCAATTGCTCACGGATGCGGGCTTCGGCGTCGGCGAGACCCAGGACGCCGATGCCCTCGCTGCTCCTTCCGGATCGGTGGCCGACGCACTGCTGGCCGTGCTGCGAAGCCCGGTCCTGCCGCGCCGCGCCACGGTGCTGCTCGACGTATCCGAGTCGATGGGCACGTCCGAAGGCAGCGCGACTCGGCTGCAGAACACGGTTCGCGCTCTCGGCGAGCAGTTCCAGCGAGTGCCCGACGCCACCGAGCTGGGGCTGTGGAGCTTCGGCGAGGATCTGGACAATTCACTCCCCTTCCGGGTCGGCGTTCCGACCGGGCCGATGTCGGCTGCGATCGGGCCGACGTCCAGGCGGGCTGCTCTGGAATCCAGCGCGGCCGCGTCGACGCCCGCGGGTGCGTCGTTCACGTTCGCATCCGTGCTGGTCGCGTACGCCGATGCTGTGGCCGGATACGTTCCGGGCCGGGTGAATTCGGTGGTCCTCGTCACCGATGGACCGGACGATTCGCCCATGTCCCCCGAGGAACTGCTCACCGACCTGAACTCGGTGTCCGATGCCGCGCGTCCGGTCGCAGTGAACGTGGTGATGATCGGCGACAACCCCGACGCGACTGCGTTCACCGACATCGCGGCCCGTACCGGCGGCACTGCCACGACCGTACCGACGTCCGATTCACCGGAATTCATCGATCTACTCGGAAAGTTGCTGTACTAGAACATGTCTCGTGTAATTTTTGTCGGCGTTTTTCTACTCCTCATCACCCTGTTCCTGCACTGGCGGTTCCTCTCCTTGACCAGGATGCCGACACGTCCCAAACGAGCTGTCGATGCTGCACTGGCACTGCTGTGGCTGGGTGCGGTGATCGGTTTCGGCAGCGGCGTGGAGTTCGATCCGTCCTGGGCACGAGGACCCGCCTTCGTCGGCCTCAGTTGGCTCGCCGTGGTGCTGTACCTGTTCCTGGGAACGATTCTGGTGGCCGTGGTCTGCACCGTCGTGAGAGTGGTGTTCGCGGCTCGTAAACGCGATTCGTCCGCTGTTCGACTGCGGGTGTCGCGGATCGGATCGGCGGCGGTGGCACTCGTCAGCGTGGTTGCAGTGGGATACGGACTCGTCGAGGCGGCGACTCCGCGTGCGACGAACACCGACGTCGTGCTCGACAGGCTACCGGCCGAATTCGACGGCGTCCGAGTGGCGTTGGTGTCGGATCTCCATGTCGGCCCCTCCCGCGGCGTGGATTTCGTGCAGAAGGTCGTCGATTCGATCAACGTCCAGAATCCCGATGTCGTGCTCCTCGACGGCGATCTCATCGATGGGACGGTTGCTCTGGTGGGAGAAGATCTCGAGCCGCTGCGCGATCTCGAAGCGCCGCTGGGAGTGTTCGCCGTCAGCGGCAATCACGAGTTCTACGCGGGCGACGGCGGCGAGTGGCTCGACTTCTGGTCGACGCTCGGCATCGACGTGCTGCGAAACGAGCGTACGACGATCACTCGTGGCGACGCTGCCATCGATATCGCCGGCATCAACGACGCCACCGCACCGGCTCCGTACGAACCCGATCTGGCCGCGGCATTGGACGGGATCGATCCTGATCGTTTCGTACTGTTGATGGCACATCAGCCGTTGCAGGCGGTGGAGGCATCGGACTTCGGAGTGGACATGCAAGTGTCCGGTCACACTCATGGGGGTCAGATCTGGCCGATCCGTTATCTGGTGCCGCTGCAGCAGCCCAGTGTCCAAGGGCTGGACACGATCGGCAACACCACGCTCTACACCACCCGCGGTGCCGGCGCGTGGGGTCCACCGGTGCGGGTGGCCGCTCCGCCCGAGATCGCAATGCTCGAACTCACTCGGGGCTAGAAGCCTCCGACTCCACCACGCCAGAGCCCGCCACGTCGCTGTGGCGGGCTCTGTTCTCGGCTCAGGCGAACGCCTCGATCGGTGGGCACGAGCACACCAGATTGCGGTCTCCGTGGGCACCGTCGATGCGACGCACCGCCGGCCACACCTTCGGACGGTCGTAGCCCGCCGGGTAGGCAGCGAGTTCCCGTGAGTACGGGTGATCCCACTCGGTAACCAGACTCCGAGCGGTGTGCGGTGCACCTCGAAGTGGGTTGTCGTCGACCGTCCATTCGCCCGATCCGACGCGATCGATCTCTCCCCTGATGGCGATCATCGCATCGCAGAACGCGTCGATCTCCTCGAGGTTCTCGCTCTCGGTCGGCTCGACCATCAGAGTTCCCGGCACCGGGAAGCTCATCGTGGGCGCGTGGAAGCCGTAGTCCGCCAACCTCTTCGCTACGTCGTCGACGGTGACTCCGGTGTCCTTGGTCAAGCCCCGCAGATCGAGAATGCACTCGTGGGCAACCATGCCGTTGTCGCCGGTGTACAGAACCGGGAAGTACTCGTCGAGGCGACGGGCGATGTAGTTGGCCGACGCGATCGCCGTCAATGTCGCCTGCCGGAGCCCCGTCGCACCCATCATCGCGATGTAGGCCCACGTGATCGTCAGGATCGAGGCGCTGCCGTAGGGGGCACCGGACACCGTCGGTCCCGAACCGAGCTGCGGGGCCAGTGGGTGACCCGGCAGGTACGGCTGCAGGTGCGACCGCACACCGATGGGCCCGACACCGGGCCCGCCGCCTCCGTGTGGGATGCAGAACGTCTTGTGCAGGTTCAGGTGGCTGACATCGCCGCCGAATCGGCCCGGGCGCGCCAGACCGACGAGAGCGTTGAGGTTGGCACCGTCGACGTACACCTGACCGCCCGCGTCGTGGACCGCAGCACAGATCTCGGAGATCTCGTGCTCGTAGACGCCGTGGGTGGAGGGATAGGTGATCATGATCGCCGCGAGGGTGTCGGCGTGCTCGGCGATCTTGGCGCGCAGGTCGTCGACGTCGACGTCACCGTTGGGACGGCAGGCCACCACCACCACGCGCATCCCGACCATCACGGCCGAGGCCGCGTTGGTGCCGTGGGCGCTCGACGGGATCAGGCAGACGGTGCGTTCGGCATCGCCGTTGCCGAGGTGGTAACGGCGAATGGCAAGCAGTCCCGCGTACTCGCCCTGGCTTCCCGCATTGGGCTGCAGGCTGACCGCGTCGTAGCCGGTGATGTCGACGAGCCACCGTTCCAGGTCGGCGATCACCTTCAGCAGACCTGGCACGTCCGAGGACGGGGCGAAGGGGTGCTGACGGGCGAACTGCGGCCAGGTGATGGACTCCATCTCCGCGGTGGCGTTCAGCTTCATCGTGCACGAACCCAGCGGGATCATGCTGCGATCGAGCGCAATGTCCTTGTCGGACAACGCGCGCAGGTACCGAAGCATGGCCGTCTCGGTGCGGTACCTGGTGAATGCCGGGTGCGTGAGGTACTCCGAGGTTCGAGTCATGTTCGCCGGCAACGACTCGGCCCCGGATCCTGCGGCTTCTGCACCGAACGCGGCGAGCGCGTTCGCGATGTGCTCGGGCGTCGTCGCCTCGTCGCACGCAACGGCCACGTGGTCGGCGTCGACGAGCCGCAGATTGACCCCGCGCTGCTTGGCAGCGTCGACGACGGCCTGAGCCTTACCCGGGACGGCCGCCAGGACGGTGTCGAAGAAGTCCGTGTGCACCACCTCGATACCTGCTTCCCGCAGGCCTGCCGCCACGGTTCGAGCACGCGCATTCACCCGAGTTGCTATGGCACGCAATCCGTCTGCGCCGTGGTAGCTGGCGTACATCGCGGCGACGATGGCCAGCAGGACCTGAGCGGTGCAGATGTTGGAGGTCGCCTTCTCGCGGCGGATGTGCTGCTCGCGGGTCTGCAGCGCCAGCCGGTAGGCGCGGTGGCCGTCGGCATCGAGCGAGACCCCGACCAGTCGGCCGGGCAGCTGACGGGAATGACCCGACCGCACTGCGAGGTAGCCGGCGTGCGGTCCGCCGTATCCCATCGGAACACCGAACCGCTGGGTGGTTCCGAAGCAGACGTCTGCGCCGATCTCACCGGGCGGGGTCACCACGGTGGCAGCGAGCAGGTCCACTCCCACTGCAACCAGGGCCCCCCTCTCGTGCGCGGCCTCGATGATCGCCGTGTGATCGACTAGACGGCCCGATGCTCCGGGCAGCTGCGCGAGCACACCGAAGAATTCTCCGTCGGGTAGGCCGTCGGTCAGATCGGCGTAGACCAGTTCGATGCCCAGCGGCTCGGCGCGGGTGGCCAACACGGCCTCGGTTTGCGGGAAGACATCGGAATCGACCAGTAGCCGAGGCGACTTCGATGCCCTGTTCGCGCGCCGCATCAAGGTCATGGATTCGGCGGCCGCCGTCGACTCGTCGAGCATCGACGCATTGGCCACGTCCATGCCGGTGAGGTCGGCAACCATGGTCTGGAAGTTGAGCAACGCTTCGAGTCGCCCCTGGCTGATCTCCGGCTGATACGGCGTGTACGCGGTGTACCAGGCCGGGTTCTCCAGAATGCCCCGGGTCAGCACCGGCGGGGTGAGCGTGTCGTAGTAGCCCAGGCCGATCATCGACGTCGACACGGTGTTCTGCCCGGCGAGGTCGGCCAGTGCGGCGAGCACCTCGTGCTCGCTCAGCGCGGGCGGTAGCGTCGCCAAGCCGTCGGGAACGCCGTCGACCACGGTATCGAGGATCGACGAAGGAACGGCCTTGCGGGCCAGCTCGTCGAGACTGTCGACGCCGATGGTGTCGAGGATGCGGACCAACTCGGCGGCGTCGGGGCCGATGTGACGGTCGACGAAAGTGTGTGCGGGCGAGCCGGTTCGGTCGGTCACGATGTGCTCCCAGGACGAGGCGTCGGACGGCCGAGGCATGCGCTCCGGCCGCTCCTCCCCCTCTGTCGTGTGCCCGCTGACGCGTGCGCCTGAGAGATTCGGTCGGACACGGCGCACCAGTGAAGCGCGCCGGCACCTTTCCCCTTGGGCGGGTGGGTGCTCCCACCACTTTCCAGAGTTGTCGAAGCCCACACGGTCCGTGTGCCTGAGAGATTGACGGGGAGGTATTGCTCCTTCGGCGTCCGAGACTGGATGCCTCGGAACTCTCCCGCGCGGGCGCGACGAAAGAAAGTCTAGCCGGTCTTGCGGCTCGCGCGATTCTTGCGGCGCGACGCCAACTCGTCCTCGGGGCTCGGCTGGCTTTCACCGCCGTCGGCTCGTTCGGCCGGGAAGTCGGCGATGGTACCGGTGAGCTCGCGCATCGCACCGTTCACGGCAATACCGAACACGCCCTGCCCACCCTGGAGCAGATCGACCACTTCTTCTGCCGACGTGCACTCGTAGACGGTGGTGCCGTCGGAGAACAGCGTGATGTTGGCGAGATCGCCCACCCCGCGCTGGCGTAGGTGATCGACGGCGACGCGGATGTTCTGCAGTGAGATACCGGTATCGAGCAGCCGCTTGACGATCTTGAGGACGAGCATGTCCTTGAACGAGTACAGCCGCTGGCTTCCCGATCCCGCTGCGCCGCGGATGGACGGGACGACGAGCCCGGTGCGGGCCCAGTAATCGAGCTGACGGTAGGTGATGCCGGCGATCTGGCACGCACTCGGCACGCGGTAGCCCACGAGTTCGTCGGGCACGGAGTCGTCGGGGAACAATCCCGGTTGAATGTCCTGGGGCGATTCGATTCGGGCGCTCGACGCCTGGTCGGGGGTGTCGACCCGAGCATCGGCACCGACCGGCGTGTCCTCGGTCCGGCCTGCGGCTTCGGACTCTCGACGGCCGTGATGCTGCTGCGGCTGATCTCCCACTGACTGCTCCCTCTCGGATGTCTCACTGCGTTCGGATCGAGTCAGTACTGCGATCCGTCCGGGACACTGGAAATGCCTCGGTGTACTCGCGTGAAGTCATACCGTGTACCAGGCCAGAGTACGCCTCGGCAGGTATCGAAGAGGCGTGAACCGAACCCGGATGGGTAGCGACGGCGATGAACTTCACTGGCACGAACGTTATGGGGACGTTCGTGCAGATTCAACGCAACGCGCCGTAAACCTGAACCTAAAGTTGAGGTTGAGACTCTTCTGTTACCCGTCGGTGGCTTTGAAGTCGTCCGGCGATACCGAGTCGAGGAACTCCTTGAACTTCTCGACCTCGTCCTCACGCTCGTCGGGCATGATCAATCCGGCTTCGGCGAGCACGGGCTCGTCGGCGAAGATCGGTACCCCGGCCCGCAGTGCGATGGCTACGGAGTCCGACGGCCGAGCGGAGACCCTGATGTCCTTGTCGAACACCAGATCGGCGTAGAAGGTGCCCTCCTGCAGGTCGACGATGCGCACCTCCTTGAGCTGGTGCCCGAGCGCCGAGATCAGATTCTTGACGAGATCGTGGGTGAGCGGACGGGCCGGCTGCACACCCTGCTGCTCCAAAGCAATTGCGGCAGCCTCGGTTTGGCCGATCCAGATCGGGAGGTACCGGTCGCCGTCAGCCTCACGCAGCAGCAACACGGGCTGGTTCTGCGGCTGTTCGACACGAATACCGACCACACGCATCTCACTCATCGTGTCTGCCTCTCACCTCGAGAAATTCCGGGCTGCACTGAAAACTTGCTCAGCTCGTCGCTGCCGAGTCTATTGGAAGTCGGAACGACGCGAGCGAGCGTCACCGGTCGAGTGCACCGCGCACCGCGGCTTTGACCAGGCAGGTGTGCAAGGTCAAGGACAGTGCAGCCAATTCGCGAATCATTTCTTCTGCGCGATCGCGTGCACCGGCGTCTCGGCCCTTGGCCACGGGTCCAGCAATCTGCGCTACCAGACCGGCCTCGCGGTCCGCCGCGAGCTTGAAGGCGCGAAGGTGGCGCACCTCGAGACCGAACTGCAACATCGCGTGCGCCGTCCGAGCGAGCGTCACCGCTCCGTCGTCGTAGAAACCGGCCTGCCCCGGAGTGATCAAGCCGGCTCGCAACAGCTCGGTCAGAAACGCATCGTCGATCCCCGCCTGAGCGAGTAGATCTGCCTTGGCGATGCGGACCTCACGATCGGGAAGGAACTCCTCGGGAGAGACCTCGCCCGCGGCAACCGTCAGCGACCGCGGACGCTTGACCGACGCATCGGCCCGTTCGACGGTCGCGACCCCGTGGTCGATGGCTTCGAGTTGTTCCTTGATGACCTTGAGCGGCAGGTACTGATCGCGCTGCGCGGTCAGCACGAAGCGCAGACGCTCGCAATCGGCGATGGAGAACCGCCGGTACCCCGACGGTGTGCGTTCCGGCGAGATCAGCCCCTCGGCTTCGAGGAATCTGATCTTCGAGATGGTGACATCAGGAAAGTCGGGCCGAAGTCGATCGAGGACGGAGCCAATCGACATCCCCCCGTTGGACTGCTGCCCGACGGCGGTCACTGGCTTCCTGCACCCGCAGACGCGTCGCCGACCTGAGATCCGTTGCCGCCCCGCGGTCCGGTGAGGAACACCAGCCGGAACTTGCCGATCTGGACCTCGTCGCCGTTGGCCAGCACAGCGGAGTCGACCGGCTCCCGGTTGACGTACGTGCCGTTGAGGCTGCCGACGTCGACGACCTGGAAGTCGTCCTCGTCCTGCCGGAACTCGGCATGCCGACGGCTGACGGTGACATCGTCGAGGAAGATGTCACTGTCGGGGTGCCGACCGGCCGAGGTGGTGGGCTGGTCGAGCAGGAACCGTGATCCGGCGTTGGGTCCTCGCTTGACGACGAGCAGCGCGGCACCGACAGGCAACCCCTCGACACCCGATACCGGAGCTTCGGTGCTCTGGGCGGCCGCGGAGTTGTCCAGCTCCTGCAGGAAATCTGCACGGAAGACCGAGGTGGTCTCTGCCGGTGACTCCCCGTAGTTGCTGTCGTTGTCGTTCTGGCTCACCGTTACTCCTTCTCAGTCCGTTCACCCGGGGCAGAGAACGCCGCGGGTAACGCAGTACATGGTCTTCACATCAGGTGTTGCTTGGCGTTCGGTGTTGCGTAGCGTCGTAAAGCTTGCTGGACCTTCGCCCCGACAGGGTATTCGCTCGGTGTCGACCGTACCCTGCGCAGTGGTGGCCGTGTGGCCTGTTGGCTGGTGTCGACAGCCGGCCGATCACTCGGCCGTGATGAGAGCATATCCGGCGGCATCGAGCATCTGCGCCAGTGCCGCGTCCAACTCCTCCGGTGTCGAAACCTCGAGGTCGATCAGCCAGCCTCCGGTGTAGGGTCCCGAGTTCACCTTCTCCGGTTCACCGTCCAGATCCTCGTTCACGGCAACCACTTTCGCGGTCAGAGGGCTGAACACGTCGGACACGCTCTTGGTGGATTCGACCTCGCCGAGAGACGCGCCCGCGGTCACGGTGTCGCCGATCGAGGGAAGCTGAACGAACACCAGCTGATCTGTACTACACCCCCGAGCACGAGTGGGTGCAGCGGACGGGGCCTGCAACGGTGCGAATCGGTATCACCGATTTCGCGCAGGCGCAG
>NZ_NOZF01000085.1:0-27071 GCF_002258565.1 Rhodococcus sp. 05-2254-6 | reverse complement strand
CGTGCCGCCGATGGACTTGAGATCCTCACCGCGGACGGCGTGGACCGGCACCGAGTCGAGCAGTCCCTTCGTGTACGGATGGCGTGGTTCACCGAACACCTCGGACACCGGTCCGGTCTCGACCACGTTGCCCGCGTACATGATGGCGACCCGGTCGGCCTCTTCGGCCACCAGGGCGAGGTCGTGGGTGATCAGGACGACGGCCATGTCGTGTTCGGTGAACCACGCCATCCGTACACGAAGGGACTGCTCGACTCGGTGCCGGTCCACGCCGTCCGCGGTGAGGATCTCAAGTCCATCGGCGGCACGCCACCGGACCTGCATTCCATTCCCGACGGGTGTGTGTACCAGGCCCGCTGCCCCCTCTCCCGCGACATCTGCATCAGTGCTCGCCCGCCGCTCGAATCCGTCGGTACCGGCCGAAGGTCGGCCTGCCACTTCCCGAACGAGGTAACCAGTCATGCCTGAGCAACTGTTGACCGTGCGCAGCCTGAACAAGACCTTCGACGTCGGCCGCGGCAAGCTCCGTGCCCTCGACGCCATCGACCTGGATCTGCGACGCGGTGAGACCCTGGGCCTGGTCGGCGAATCCGGCTGCGGCAAGTCCACTCTCGCGCGCACCCTGATGATGCTCGAACGACCCGACTCGGGCACGGTCGCGTTCGACGGCGTCGATCCGTTCGCGCTGCGCGGCAAGGAACTCCTCGCGTGGCGTCGACGCGTGCAAATGGTGTTCCAGGACCCGTACGGTTCCCTGAACTCACGCATGACTGCAGGCGACATCATCGGCGAGCCGTGGCGAACCCACAAGGGCCTGTACAGGACTCGCCGCGATCGCTCCGCACGGGTCCGCGAACTGCTGCACCTGGTGGGCCTGCGCCCGAGCGACGAGAACCGCTTCCCGCAGGAGTTCTCCGGCGGTCAACGCCAACGCCTCGGCATCGCGCGGGCGCTGGCGCTGAACCCCGACGTGATCATCTGCGACGAGCCGGTCTCGGCACTCGATCTCTCGGTACAGGCGCAGGTGCTCAACCTGCTCAACGACCTGCAGAAGCAGCTCGGCATCTCGTACGTGTTCATCTCGCACGATCTGTCGGTCGTCCGACACGTCGCCGACCGCGTCGCGGTGATGTACCTCGGCCGCATCGTCGAATCCGGGGCCACCGAAGCAGTGTTCGACCGTCCGGCTCACCCGTACACAGCGGCATTGATGTCGGCCGCACCCACACTCGACGCGTCGAACCGCGGGACGAAGATCCTGCTGAAGGGCGAGGTACCGTCGCCGCTGAATCCGCCGTCGGGATGTCGGTTCCGCACGCGCTGCTGGAAGGCAACCGACCTGTGTGCGAGTGAGGCACCCCCGGTGGCGCTCGACGCGGACGAGGCCGATCACATCGCCGAATGCCACTATCCCCTCGTCGCAGGCAATCTCGGCCTCGTCGCCGCCGGGACGTGATGGCGACACACCTGAGCATCACCGGATTCGTCGTCGTCGCGCTGGCCATCTTCTTCGCGTCGGCGATGCAGGCGTCCATCGGATTCGGCATGGGTATGCTCGCCGCGCCCATCGTGGCGATCGTCGACCCCGGCCTGATCCCGGCGACGCTCATCATGCTGGCCGTCGTGGTCAGTGTGCTCGTTCTGATTCGCGATCGCACCGCCCTCGACCTCTCGGGTGCAGGGTGGGCGCTCGCCGGTCGCCTCCCCGGTTCTGTGGTGGGCGCACTACTGCTCGTGCTGCTACCCGAGCGCGGACTGGCCATCCTGCTGGCGCTGGTGGTGCTCTGCGGCGTCGCACTGACGTCGTTCGGTTGGGTCCCGTTGCCGCACAGACGAAATCTGGTGATGGCCGGGGCCGCGTCGGGAATTCTGGGAACGGCCACCTCGATCGGCGGACCCCCGATGGCACTGGTGTGGCAACGCAACACCGGAGCCGAACTGCGCAGCACCATGAGCTGCTTCTTCCTCGTCGGCTCGCTGATCTCGCTGGCGGTACTCGCGGTCGCCGGCGCGGTGGATGCCCATACGGCAACGCTGTTCGTGTTCCTGGCCCCGGCGACGATTCTCGGTTTCCTGCTCTCCCGGGTGGTCAACAAAGTCCTCGATCGTCGACGGCTGCGCATCGTCGCGATCACCGTCTCCGCCGTCGGCGCGCTCGTGCTCGTTGTCCAGCAGGTGTCGGCGCTCGCCTAACTCACGAAATAGTGAGTTGAATCGCCATCTCGTGTCGGAACGCGTCGATCGGGTAGTCGGTGTCGATGACTACGAACAACACCCGCGCATTGATCGTCGGTGCCACCGGCATCTCCGGACAAGCCTTGTGCCGCGTTGCTCTCGACGCAGGCTGGGACACGTACGGACTCAGCCGTAGTGGCAGCACTCCGGTCGACGGCGTCATCGGTGTGGCCGCCGATCTGCTCGACCCGGCCTCGCTCGAGGAGGCGCTGAACGACGTCCGCCCCGAGGTCGTGTTCTTCACCGCATGGATGAAGAAGGACTCCGAGCAGGAGAACATCGAGGTCAACTCGGCGACCCTACGCAACGTGCTGAACGTGCTCGGCCCCCTCGACTCGGTGAAGCACGTCGCGTTGATGACCGGCCTCAAGCACTACCTCGGACCGTTCGATGCCTACGGTGAGGCAGTGATGGCCGAGACGCCGTTCCACGAGACCGAGGATCGCCTCGACACTCCCAACTTCTACTACGCGCAGGAAGACGAATTGTTCGCCGGTGCCGAGAAGTTCGGATTCGGTTGGAGTGTGCACCGCGCGCACACCATCTCCGGATTCGCGGTCGGCAACGCGATGAACATGATGTTGACGCTGTCCGTGTACGCAGCGATCTGCAAGGAGCTCGGCGAGAAGTTCGTCTTCCCCGGTTCCGAGACACAGTGGAACGGCCTCACCGACCTCACCGACGCGGACCTGCTCGCCGAGCAGATGGTGTGGGCCGCAACCGACGACAACGCACACAACGAGGCGTTCAACATCGCCAACGGTGACGTCTTCCGCTGGCGCTGGCTGTGGCCGCAGTTCGCCGCGCACTTCGGCGTCGAGCCCGAGGGCTACGACAGCGAGCCGCGTCCACTCGAACCCCGCATGTCCGACGCGGCCGCAACGTGGAAGCGCATCGCCGAGAAGCACGATCTGGTCGAAAGCGATGTCTCACGGCTCGCGTCGTGGTGGCACACCGACGGCGACCTCGGCCGCGACATGGAATGCCTGACCGACATGAACAAATCGAAGAACGCCGGGTTCCTAGGCTTCCGATCCACACCGGATGCCATCGCCTCGGTGATCCAGCGCTACCGGGATGCGCGCCTGATTCCCTGAGCGGCTGCGCCGCACGTGCACGGAAACTCGACCCCTGCTACGAGTTTCCGCTCACCTGCGCGTAGCGCTCCCGTACCGCCGGGGTCGGGTCGGCCTCGTATGTCTTCGACGCGGCCTGCGCCCAGGTCGGCGGCTCGCTGGTCCCGGCCAGTGTCCACGCCGCCTGGCGCGCGGCACCGTCGGCGACGTATTCACCCGGCTCGGGCACGATCACCGGGACGCCGAGAATGGCCGGGGCCAACTCGCGCAGTGCAGCGGACTTCGCACCGCCGCCGATGAGCAGCACCCGCTTCGTCTCGACCCCCTGCGAACGCAGATGGTCGATACCGTCGGCCAAACCGCACAGCAGTCCTTCGACGGCCGCTCGCGCGAGGTGGCCCGGTGTCGAATTGTTCAGTCGCAGGACATGAATCGCACCGGATGCATCGGGACGGTTGGGGGTGCGCTCGCCCTCGAAGTACGGCACCATCACCACACCGTCGCTCGTCGTCGACAGCGCCAACCGCGACAACTCGTCGTGATCGACGCCCAGCATCCGCGCCGTCGCATCGAGGACGCGAGCAGCGTTGAGCGTGCACACCAACGGCAGTTGACGGCCGGTGGCGTCGGCGAATCCGGCGACCAGACCCGAACCGTCCGCGGCCGCAACCGAGGTCACGGCAGATACGACACCCGACGTGCCGATCGAGACCACCACATCGCCGGGCTGAGCGTCGAGGGCGAGGGCTGCCGCGGCATTGTCTCCGGTCCCCGGCCCGATCAGTGCCCCGCTGCGAGTGCGGCCGATGGCCTCGTTGGGTGCAGCCACGCGGGGCAGCAGTGGGTTACGACCCCGAAAACCGAACTGCAGCAGATCCGTTCGATATTCGTCAGTGGCCGCGGAGAAGTACCCGGTGCCACTGGCGTCGCCTCGATCGGTGGCCAGAGCGTCGAGCCCCGATGCCCCGCCGAGCTGCCAGCTCAGCCAATCGTGCGGAAGGCACACCGCCGCAGTGCGATCGGCGTTCTCGGGCTCGTGGTCGGCAAGCCATCGCAGCTTGGCGACGGTGATCGAGGCCAACGGAACCACGCCGACGGCGTCGGCCCAGGCCTGCCCGCCGTCGGTGCCTTCTTTTTCGCCCAACTCGGAGACCAAGTCCGTCGCGGCCTGCGCCGATCGAGTGTCGTTCCACAGCAGGGCTTTACGGACGACGGATCCTTTGTCGTCGAGGCAGACCATTCCGTGCTGCTGCGCGCCCACCGACACCGCGTCCACGTCGTCGAGTCCGCCTGCGGCAGCGATCGCCTCGTCGAGAGCGTCTTTCCAGCGCTGCGGGTCGATCTCGGTGCCGTCGGGATGCGCTGCTCGCCCCTGGCGGACCAAGTCCCCCGACTCGGCGTCACGAACGAAGACTTTGCACGATTGGGTGGAGGAGTCGATTCCGGCAACGAGAGCCACGGTGAGCGGGTCCTTTCCTACGCAAGTGTGATCTACGACCCTACCCGCGAGGCGCGGTTGCCTCCGTCACCAACGTGCGCGCGTAGGCGATGGCCTGCGGCGTGGTCTCGAAAACACGGCGCGCTTCGTCGTCCTTGGTGGTGAACACGCCCAGCGCCGTCAGCGGACGCAGGTGTTCGGGTTTGGCTGCGGAAATGAGGACGGTGATGCGGCGATGTTCGAGTTCGGTAATCGTGTCCTTGAGGACCAGAGCTCCGGTGGCATCGATGGTGGTCACTCGCGACATGCGCAGGATCACCACTTTCACGTCCGACACGTCGGCGAGCTCGAGCAGGAAGCTGTGCGCAGCTCCGAAGAACAGTGCACCGTCGATCCGGTAGGCGACGATGTGTTCGCGCAGCAGGCCTTCTTCTTCCTTCGAGACCGCGTCGAGTGCATCGAGCGGTACCTTCTCGACCGTGGCCGATCGCGCGACTGCGCGCAGTGCCAGCACCGCAGCGAACCCGACGCCGACCGCCACAGCCGTCACCAGATCGAACAGAACCGTGACGAGAAAAGTCGACGCCATCACTACGGTGTCGCCGCGACCGGCGCGGGAAATTGCTCGGATGGAGGCTGTTTCGACCATGCGCACCGTTGTCGCCAGGAGCACCCCGGCCAGAGCGGCGAGGGGAATGTCGGCCACCAAGCCCGCGGCGGAGTACATGATGGCGGCGAGGATCACCGCGTGGGTGAGCGCCGAGAGCCTGGTCCGTGCCCCGGATCGAACGTTGACGGCCGTACGGGCGATGGCACCGGTGGCGGGAATCCCGCCGAACAACGGCGCGGCGATATTGGCAAGTCCCTGCCCGAACAGTTCGCGATCGGGATTGTGCCGCGCGCCGACGCCCATCGAGTCCGCCGCGGTCGCGGACAGCAGCGATTCCAGTGCAGCCAGCGCGGCGACGGCGAACGCGGGTGCCAACAACGCCGTCACGTCACCGAGGTGGAAGAAGCTCAGGCTCGGGGCGGACAACGACGACGGAATGGTGCCGATGCGGGCGATGTCGAGGTCGAACAATTGAGTGATCACCGTTGCTCCGGCGACCGCAACCAGGGAGAACGGGATCTTCGGAGCCAAGCGGCCGCCGACCAGCATGACGATCGCGACCGTGACGGCCACGGTGGGCGTCAGAACGCTCGCATTCGAGACGAACGAGCGCACCGCGTCGAACGCGGACTGCCACACCTTCTCGCCCTCGGCGTCGGTGATACCCAGGGCCGACGGAACCTGTTGCAGCGCAATGACGACGGCGATGCCTGCGGTGAACCCCTCGATGACGGGTGCCGGCATGTACCGGACGGCTCGACCGACGCCTGCACCGGCGAGCGCCAGCAGAATGATTCCGGCCATCAGTCCGACGGCGAGTACTCCGTTCGGCCCGTACTCGGCGACGATGGGTACGAGCACCACCGTCATGGCGCCGGTCGGCCCGGACACCTGAAATCTGGATCCGCCGAATACCGCGGCGACGACTCCCGCGATGATCGCGGTGGTCAGGCCCGCCGCCGCACCCAGCCCGGTGCTGACGCCGAAGCCGAGTGCCAGAGGCAACGCGACCAGGGCCACGATCAGCCCGGCCAGCAGATCCGCGCCGGGTGCGCGGAAGGCCGGTTTCCACTCGCTCCACCTGGGCAGCAGCGCTGTCACAGCACTGAGGGCGTCGGTCCTGCGGGAAGGTTTCGTCGGTTCGGACATGTGACGCTTTCTGAGAACTCATCGATCCTGATGTAGCTACTTGCTAAGTTTAGCAAGTAATGAACCAGGTGAACACAAGACGTGAGTCAGACCATCACGGGCCGTCGAGTCAGGTGCGCGCTCCGGACTCGCCTTCCAGTAGCTCGGCCTGGTTGGCCACCACTCCCGTGAGTATTTCCCGCGCAACGACCAACAGGTCGGCCACCTTCGGCGACGTCAACGTGTAGGACACCGACAGGCCTTCCCGAGTGCCTTCGATGAGACCGGCGCGCCGCAGGATGGACAATTGCTGAGACAGATTGGCCGGCTCGATGCCGATTTCCGGCAGCATCTCGGACACGGCGTGCTCGCGCTCGCTCAGCAACTCCAGCACGCGAATACGGGCGGGATGCGCCAACGTCTTGAAGAAATCGGCTTTCATTCTGTAGAGCGGCCGGCTCGAATCCGTGGCCATGAAGTCCTCCCGTGGCACCCGCCACCGCGCAGCAGGCTACTTGCGAACACTAGCAATCAACAGACCGAAGTGGACGACCTCCCTGCCCGTCCCGAAACTCGGCTACCTTCACTCCCATGCGCGGAGACCCCGAAGAATCCACCGACTTCAGGCTCACCGTGGCCACGGCGGCCCTCGACCTGTTCTCCGTCAAGGGCTACGAGTCGACGACGGTGGACGACATCGCCGGTGCCGCCGGCATCTCGCGTCGGACATTCTTTCGTCAGTTCCGCGCCAAGGAAGACGTCGTCTTCGCCGATCACGAAATACTGCTCGAGCAGGCCGGCGCGTTCCTGGAAGCGAACGAGGGCGATCCCTGGCGGGCCGTGTGCGATGCCGCGCAGCTGGTGTACGAGCGGTTTTCCGACTGGCAGGACATGTCGCGCTTGCGCTACCAGGTGGTGCACAAGATCCCCGCGCTGCGCGATCGAGAAATCGTCACCGTGTTTCGCTACGACAGACTCTTCGTCGACTATCTGCAGCGTGTTCTGCCCGATCACCCGCACCTCGAGATCCTGCAGTTCTCCGCCACGGTGACCGCGACGCACAACTACATCCTTCGTCGGATGATCCGCGACGGCCTCCCGACGTCCGTGGAGGATCTGCGTTCGGCACTCGCGCAGGTGCGCGCGCAGTTCTTCGGTGAGATCGTCGTCGCGTCGTTCCCCCGGGGCACGTCCGTCAGCAAAGTCGTCGACGCGTTGGCCGATCACACAAGCACCTGAGCCACCCGACGCGATGGCACTGAGTGCCGGATGCCGGAGACCCGGTCTTGAACAGGTCCGAATTCGGACGTACACTGGGGCAATCCTTGGCACTGAGTGCCCTCCGTGGGCAGTGCCACCCCCGACACACCGAGGAGCGTGGCCGACATGGCCGGAAATCCCGACTTCGATCTGTACCAATCGCCCGACGAGCACAACGAACTGCGCGCAGCCATTCGGGCGCTCTCGGAGAAGGAGATCGCTCCGTACGCCAAAGAGGTCGACGAGGACTCCCGCTTCCCCGAGGAAGCACTCAAAGCGCTCAACGCTTCCGGCTTCAACGCCATTCACGTTCCCGAGGAATACGACGGCCAGGGTGCCGATTCCGTCGCTGCCTGCATCGTCATCGAAGAGGTCGCACGCGTCTGCGGCTCGTCCTCGCTGATCCCCGCGGTCAACAAGCTCGGCACGATGGGCCTGATCCTCAAGGGCTCCGAGGAACTCAAGAAGCAGGTCCTGCCGTCCCTCGCCGGTGGCGCGATGGCGTCGTACGCCTTGTCCGAGCGCGAAGCGGGATCCGACGCGGCGAGCATGCGCACCCGCGCCAAGGCCGATGGAGACGACTGGATCCTCAACGGCTCCAAGTGTTGGATCACCAACGGCGGCAAGTCCGATTGGTACACCGTCATGGCCGTGACCGATCCCGACAAGGGCGCCAACGGCATTTCCTCGTTCATCGTGCACAAGGACGACGAGGGATTCGTCGTCGGCCCCAAGGAGAAGAAGCTCGGCATCAAGGGTTCGCCCACCGCCGAGCTCTACTTCGAGAACTGCAAGATTCCCGGCGATCGCATCATCGGCGAGCCCGGTACCGGCTTCAAGACCGCGCTGGAAACACTCGACCACACGCGCCCCACCATCGGCGCACAGGCCGTCGGCCTGGCACAGGGTGCCCTCGACGCGGCCATCGCATACACCAAGGACCGCAAGCAGTTCGGCACCTCGATCTCGAGCTTCCAGGCAGTGCAGTTCATGCTCGCCGACATGGCGATGAAGGTCGAAGCCGCCCGCCTGATGGTCTACAGCTCCGCAGCCCGCGCCGAGCGCGGCGAGAAGAACCTCGGGTTCATCTCCGCGGCTGCCAAGTGCTTCGCCTCGGACGTGGCCATGGAGGTCACCACCGACGCCGTGCAGCTCTTCGGCGGTGCCGGCTACACCACCGACTTCCCGGTCGAGCGCATGATGCGCGACGCCAAGATCACCCAGATCTACGAGGGCACCAACCAGATTCAGCGTGTCGTCATGTCGCGGGCGCTGCTCAAATGAGCGACATCAACCTGGTAGGTGTCATCGGCGGCGGCACCATGGGTGCTGGCATCGCCGAAATGTGTGCTCGCTCCGGCAGTTCCGTACTGATCCTGGAGACGAGCCAGGCGACGGCCGACGCCGCAGAGGCCCGCCTCGACAAGTCCTTCGCTCGTGCCGTGAAGTCCGGTCGCATCGAAGCCGACGCGGCCGAGAAGGCCCGTGCTGCAATCGCGTTGACGCTCGATATCAACGACTTCGCGGACCGCGATCTCGTGGTGGAGGCAGCACCGGAGATCGAGTCGCTCAAGCTGGACCTGTTCGGCAAGCTCGATTCCATCGTCAAGCCCGAGGGAATCCTGGCCACGAACACCTCGTCGATCCCGGTCATCAAGATGGCCAACGCGACCAAGCGTCCCGACAAGGTCGTCGGCGTGCACTTCTTCAACCCGGTGCCGGTACTGCCGTTGGTGGAGATCGTCGTCAGCCTGCTCACCAGCGAGGAAACCGTCGCAGCGGTGACGGACTACGCCGGAAACACGCTGGGCAAGAAGACGATTCGCGCCGGGGATCGCGCCGGATTCATCGTCAACGCACTGCTCATCCCTTACATGGTCTCGGCCATCCGCATGCTCGAGTCCGGCTTCGCCAGCGCCGAGGACATCGACGAGGGCATGGTCAACGGTTGCGCACACCCCATGGGCCCGTTGCGTCTGACCGACACCGTCGGCCTCGACGTCACCCTCGCGGTCGCCGAGTCGCTGTACGCGGAGTTCCGCGAACCGCACTATGCGCCGCCGCCGCTGCTGCAGCGCATGGTGGACGCCGGGATGCTGGGTCGCAAAACCGGTAAGGGTTTCTACTCGTATTCGTAGTAGTCCCTTCGCCCCTTCTGGATCAATGTGGCATTCAGCTTCTTGGAGAAGCTGAATGCCACATTCATCCGGCAGGGAGGCGCACACTGGAGCCGTTCCACAACTCTGGGAGGCTCCATGAACATCGATCTCGACGGCCGCACCGCTTTGATTTCCGGCTCCAGTCAGGGCATCGGATTCGCGATTGCCACCGAATTGGCCCGCGCCGGTGCGCGCGTGGTCCTCAACGGCCGCAGCGAGTCGGCGCTGGATTCGGCCGAGGAACAGTTGCTGACGGCAGTGCCGGGTGCGCGGGTGATCGTCGTTGCTGCCGATCTCGCGACGGCCGACGGGGTCGAGACATTGCTCGCCAAGGTGCCGGTGGTCGACATTCTGGTGAACAACCTCGGCATCTTCGGAGCAAAACCCGCTCTCGACATCGACGACGACGAATGGCGACGCTATTTCGAGGTGAACGTGCTCTCGGCAATCCGGCTGATCCGCACGTATCTGCCGGCGATGACCGAGGCGGGCTGGGGCCGAATCCAGAATATCTGCAGCGATTCCGCAGTCGTGATTCCCGAGGAGATGGTCCACTACGGAATGACGAAGACCGCCCTGCTCGCAGTGACCCGTGGATTCGCGAAAGCTGCTGCAGGAAGCGGAGTTACGGTCAATTCCGTGATCGTGGGTCCCACCCACACCGAGGGCGTCGAGAAGTTCGTCGGCGAACTCGTCGGCGACGACCTCCCCTGGGACGAGGCGCAGGCGCAATTCATGAAGGAGCACAGACCACAATCGCTCATCGGACGTTTGATCGAGCCGAGGGAGATCGGCAACATGATCGTCTACCTGAGCTCCGAGCAGGCCTCTGCGACCACCGGTGGCGCTCTACGCGTCGACGGCGGCTACGTCGACGCGATTCTGCCCTGAGTCTTTCGTAGGGCTGGTCCGGTCGGTCACAGTTTGTGGCCGACCGCTTCGGGGCATGCGTGAGATACACGGAATCAAGCAGAGGTTCTTCACGCATTTCACCGTATTCGGAGACGATTCCACAGTGAGCGATCAGTACACCTTCACCAACCCCGTCACGCAGTACCGCCAGGACGGCTTCCCGGAGCAGCACCAGGATCCGCCCGGCCTGGCCGCAGATCTTCAGCCCCTCGCCGACCACGGGGAGCAGACGTACCGCGGATCCGGACGCCTCACCGGCCGCAAGGCCTTGATCACCGGTGCCGATTCCGGAATCGGCCGAGCAGCAGCGATCGCCATCGCACGCGAGGGCGCCGACGTGGTTCTCAATTACCTACCGGCAGAAGAGAAGGACGCGCAGGAGGTTGCGCAGTTGGTCCGCGACGCCGGCCGCACCGCGGTCCTGGCACCGGCAGATCTCACCGACGAGCAGGCCGCGCGCGGCATCGTGCGCACTGCCGTCGACGAGCTCGGTGGCCTCGACCTGCTGATCAACGTTGCCGGTAAACAGCAGTTCGTCGAAGATCTGGCCGACCTGACGTCCGAGCAATTCGATCAGACGTTCAAAACCAACGTCTACGCACTGTTCTGGATCATCCAGGAAGCGGTGCCGCACATGCCCGCCGGCTCGACCATCGTCAACACCAGCTCGATCCAGGCATACACACCGTCACCCGGACTGGTGGACTACGCGACAACGAAGATGGCCATCAACACCATCAGCAAGGCCCTCGCACAGCAGTTGGCGCCGAAGGGAATCCGCGTCAATGTCGTTGCGCCGGGACCGTTCTGGACACCGCTGCAGGCAGCCGGCGGCCAGCCGACTTCGGCACTGCCGGAATTCGGCAAGGAAACACCGCTCGGACGCGCAGGACAGCCCGCCGAGATCGCCGGTGCGTACGTCTATCTGTCGTCGGCCGAATCGGGTTACGTCACCGGCGACACATTGAACGTCAACGGTGGTATGCCGACGCCGTAGATCGTCACCCGTTCGGCGTGAATGGACCATTCACACCCGTCTGGGCTGGTGAATGGTCCATTCACGCGTTCAGGAGAGATCAGTCCTTCGGCCCACCGGCGGCGTAGACGACCTGACCCGAGATGAAGCCCGCACCCTCGCTGACGAAGAACGACGCCAGGTGCGCGATGTCATCGGGATGTCCGACGCGATTGACCGGAATCTGCGACGCAGCAGCGGCTTTGAAGTCCTCGAACGGCATCCCGACGCGTTCTGCGGTGGCTGCCGTCATCTCCGTCTCGATGAATCCCGGGGCAATGGCGTTGGCGGTGACGCCGAACTTGCCGAGTTCGATGGCCAGGGTCTTGGTGAAGCCCTGCATGCCGGCCTTGGCTGCGGAGTAGTTGGCCTGTCCGCGGTTGCCGAGGGCAGACGTGCTCGACAGGTTGACGATGCGTCCCCACTTGGCGTCGATCATGTGCTTCTGGACCGCGCGGGTCATCAGGAACGATCCGCGCAGGTGTACGCCGAGAACGGAATCCCAGTCCTGCACCGTCATCTTGAACAGCAGGTTGTCGCGAGTGATGCCCGCGTTGTTGATCAGTACGGTCGGCGCACCGAATTCACTTGCAATGCGATCGACGGCGGTCTGCACCGATTCCTCGTCGGCAACGTTGGCACCGATGGCCACTGCCTGCCCGCCTGCCGACTGAATCGCTCCGACGGTGTCGCTGCACGCGGCCTCGTCGAGGTCGACCACGGCAACTCCGAAGCCGTCCTTGGCCAGCCGCTTGGCTACCGCAGCACCGATTCCTCGCGCACTACCGGTGACAATGGCCGTCTTGATCTGATCACTCACGAATATCTCCCTTACGACGCCGAACTCGATAACTGTCCTCTGTTTCTATCAACACCGACAATGCGATCAGTACGCAGCCACCGCTCCGTCGAGTGCCTTCTGCATTCCCTCTGCCACCACCCGGGTGATGTCGATCGGCTTCTCGGGCAAATCGGTGATGGGCGTGTCGATGTAGACGCTGGCCTGCTTCACCTTCGGCGCACCGTGACCGTAGCTCAGGCCGATACAGATCAGCACCGGCTCGACCCCGAGTTTGCGCGCCCGCATCGCGATGTGGCCGATGCCGCTGCCGACGTGCTGCACCGTCGTCGGATCCTCGAGATTGCAGGTTCCCTCGGGGAACACCGCCAGATCGTCGCCTCGCTTCATCCGCTCGGCACTGACGTCCATCATGCGGTTGCCCGCGGCGCTGACGGCCCGCATGCCGTGATTCTTTCCGCGGAAGACGGGGATACCGCCCATCATGTCGATTCGCTTGCGCTGCTTGGGTTCCTGGAACAGTTCGTCCTTGGCCAGCACCCGAGTGCGACCGATGACCGGACGCAGCGGCGACGCCCATGCCGCCGCTGCGAGGGTGTACGGATCGTTCTCGGTCAGATGATTGACCGCGATGAGCAGACGCGTGTTGTCGTAGACGAGACGACGCAACTCCTCACGGGCACCGTCGGGATACGACACCCTCGGGCGGAATCGCCTGGCCAGGGTCGCATAAGCCAACCTCGCGACCTGACGATTCTGCTGATGACGCAGATAGAAGTCGTACACGGTCACATCGTTTTCGAGAATTACCGCAGGCCGATCCATGAGCCGAGCTTAGCCTCACACCCGCGAGGAACCCATAGCCCGGATACCGACGGTAAGTCCGACCGCAGCGGTAGCCACGGCCGCGACAACACCGGCCGTCACCGTCGAACTCGTGAAGTCTCCCGCGAACAGTGCACGTTCGGCATCGACCAGGTACCCGAGCGGGTTGATGTTCACCAGGAACTGCATCCATCCCGGGGCAGTGGTGAGCGGCAGCATCGTGCCCGACAGGATGAGCAGTGGGAACATCAGAGTCTGCTGTATCGACCAGAACACCCAATCCTGTCCGCGCACAGCCAAAGCCAGCGTGTAGGACAGTGCGCCGAGCCCGACACCGAACACGCCCAGCAGCACGATGCCCACGACCGCACCGATCGGATTCACGGACAGGCCGAGTGGCAACGCGACCAGGATGATCAAGACGGCCTGAGCAGCCAGCGGCACCATCTCCTTGAACGCGCGCCCGACGAGCAGCGCCGATCGCGGCAACGGGGTCACCGACATTCGTTCGTGCGAACCCTGCTGCAACTCCGCCAACAAATTCGAGCCCGTCATGGAGGTTCCGAAAATGGTGATCATCGCGAGGACCCCCGGAACGAACCAGTCCCAGACGCTTCCGTCCCCGAGGCCGGGCACCTCGGTGAGCAGTGGGCCGAACAGTGCGAGCAGGATCAACGGTTGGATGAGACTGAAGATCACCGTGAACGGATCGCGGAGCATCGGCCGCAGTTCGCGGCCCATCACCAACGTACTTCCCGACAGAACGCTCATCGGAGTTCTCCTGCTGTGCTTGCGTTTTCGAGGGATGCGGAACCCGTCGCGGCGCTCTCACGGAGACTGCGCCCGGTGAGGCCGAGGAACACGTCGTCGAGGGTCGGTCGCGTCGTATCTGCCGTGTGCACCGTGATCCCATGAGACTCGCTCAGCCGAAGGAGATCCGGAAGAACCACCTCGGCACGCTCGACCCGGATGTTCAGACGCGAACCCGCCACCGTCACGTCCCTGACACCGGCTACACCACCGAGAAGCGCAGCCAGCGCCGACGCGTCGGACACGGTGAGGACGATCAGATCACCTGCCAGTTCCGATTTCAGTGCGGTGGCGGTGTCGTCGGCGATGACGGTGCCGCGATCGACGACGATCACCCGCTCGGCCATCGAATCGGCCTCGTCGAGATAGTGCGTGGTGAGCACGATGGTGGTGCCCATCTCTCGCCTCAGCCGCAGAATGTGGTCCCACAGGTTCGCCCGGCTCTGCGGGTCCATGCCGGTGGTCGGTTCGTCGAGAAACAGCAACGGCGGCCGATGCACCAGACCCAGTGCGATGTCGAGTCGTCGACGCTGCCCGCCGGACAGCGTCGACACGGTACGAGTCGCGAGCTCGCCGAGTTCGAGCGCCTCGATCAATTCGTCTGCGCGACTGCCTGATCGGCGACGCGTCATGCCGTAGCACTGCCCTTGCACCACCAGCTCGTCCCGGACGCGCTGATTGTGGCCCGCACCGTTGCCCTGACCCACGTAGCCCAGGCTGCGGCGGACTCGATCCCGGTCTTTGCCCACGTCGAATCCGGCGATGCGGGCCGATCCCGACGTCGGTGCCAGCAACGTGGTCAGCATCCGCAGAGTGGTCGACTTGCCTGCCCCGTTGGGGCCGAGCAGAGCCACCAGCTCTCCCTCACCGATCGTCAGATCGATGCCGCGTACCGCCTCGACGGTCGTCTTGCCTTGCTGAAAAGTCTTGGTCAATCCCGAAGTTTCGATCATCTGTGACGCCCCTCGTCGTAGCGGTGAATCCCTACGACGGAGACGGTAGAAACGATCGCGGTCAGCTTCGGTCCGCGATGCCAGTGCGGCGGTCGATCAACCGAAGACGGGGAACTTCCGTTTGCGGGCCAGGGCGTCCATCCCGGACTGAATGCTCGCGCGCACCTCGTCGTACTTGGCGTCGACGTACGCCTCGTCCTCGCACCGCGCCGGATCGTGGTCCAGTTCGACCGGCGGCATGAATCGAGTGCGAATCTTCGCGGGCAACGGAATCTGCGGTAACGCCGCGGGCGCAATGATCCACGGCAGCGAGATCGCGATCGGAAAGACCTTCAACCTCGCAATCTTGTCCAGCTTCAACGCTTTCGACAGCTTGTCGCCGCGAATGAGCACCGGCATCGCGTCGGCCCCACCCACCGTCGCCACCGGCACGATGGGCACACCCATCCGAATGGCGAGCTTGATGAAGCCGGTTCGGCCACCGAGGGTCGCCTCGTCCCGTTTGCTCCAGGGCCGCAACGAATCGACCTCGCCGCCCGGCCACACGATGACGTCCCGGCCCTCGGCCAGTGCCGTCGACATCGAGTCCGGTGCCGCGGGAAGCACCCCCATGGATCGAAAGACTTTTCCGATCAACGGGAACGCCATCAAGGCATCGTGCGCGGTTCCGTGCAGGATGCGTTTCTCACCGAAGTGCCGCCACCACTGAGCGCCGACGGTCCACGCGTCCCAGACGAACGGCGCACCCGAGTGCACGCCGACCACCAGCACCGGCGACTCCGGAATGGTCTCCCAACCGTCGATCTCCATCCGGAAGTAGCGGTCCATCACCCCGTTCCAGAGTCGTTGCTGCCGGTCCATTGCCACTGTGTTCTGATCATCGAGGTCCCAGCCGCCTGCGCGTTCGGCAACCACCGCTCCGAGGCCCCCGGACGACTTCTCCCGACGCTCTTTCATCTTCAGACGCGCCGCCGCGGCGTACCGCTGCGCTTGCTCGCGCAGCTGCTCCTTCGTCGGTTCTTCGGAGCCGTCCCCACCCAGTACGTGATCCCCATCACTCATACCCGCACGGTACTCCACCCGTCCGAAGCCGACTCACAACCAGCGCTCGTAACCCCGCGCGACGTCCCGAGTGTCCGTTATGGTCAGAATTCGAGCCGAGCGAACGAGGTATACCGATGGATCCGATCGAACCGGCATACGGAACGACAGCTCTGCTGCTGATCGCCGCCGCAGCCGTTGCAATCCTGCTTTTCCTCATCATGAAGGTGAAACTGCACGCCTTCGTCTCCCTGGTCCTGGTCAGCGCGGTCACCGCCGTCGCGGCCGGAATCCCGCTGGCGGACGTGCCGTCGGCCCTGCTCTCGGGCTTCAGTTCCACGCTCGGCTCGGTGGCGCTGCTCGTCGCGCTCGGCGTGATGGTCGGCAGGCTGCTCGAAATCACCGGTGGTGCACAGGTGTTGGCCGATACCCTGATCAACCGATTCGGGGCCAAACGCGCACCTCTGGCGCTCGGTGTCGCCGCACTCATCTTCGGCTTCCCCATCTTCTTCGACGCGGGCCTCGTTGTCTTCCTGCCGATCATCTTCACCGTCGCCAAACGTTTCGGCGGATCGGTGCTGCTGTACGCCCTCCCGACCGCAGGCGCATTTGCCGCGATGCACGCCATCGTTCCCCCGCACCCCGGTCCGGTCGCTGCCACCGAACTCCTCGGCGGCGACATCGGTTCGGTACTGCTCGTCGGCGTTCCCGTTGCCGTCGTCTCCTGGTTCGTCGGCTCGTACCTCGTCGGTACCCAGCTCGGTAAGCGGTTCCACACCTTGCCTGCAGATCTCTTCTCCGACGGCGCTGCCAACTCCGAGGAGCACGACAAGGAAATGGCCGCGCTGCGCGATCCGGCTCCGAAGTTCGGTGCGGTGCTGTTCATTCTGCTGACGCCTCTGGTGTTGATCTCTCTCAACACCGTCGTCAACACACTGACCACGTCGGGTGTGCTGACCGGAGACGAGACCTGGGCCGCAGCGCTGACGCTCATCGGTCAGACACCGATCGCGCTGCTCATCACGCTGCTGCTGGCTCTGTTCATCCTCGCGCCGGGACGCTTCCCGGTGGCCGACGGTGCCAAGTACATGGATCAGGCGCTCGGGCCCATCTGCTCGATCATCCTGATCACCGGTGCCGGCGGCATGTTCGGTGGCGTGCTCCGGGCCAGCGGCATCGGGCAGTCGCTCACCTCCTCGCTGTCCGGCCTCGGACTGCCGATCCTGCTGCAGGCCTTCCTGATCGCCACCGCGCTACGCGTCGCGCAGGGTTCGGCCACCGTCGCTCTCACCACGACCGCAGGACTGATCTCGGTGCAGGTGGCCGAATTGGATCTGAGCAACTTCAAGATCGCGCTGTTGGTGTTCGCCCTGGCCGCCGGAGCCACCGTGCTCTCCCACGTCAACGACTCCGGCTTCTGGCTCGTCAGCCGCTTCTTCGGCATGGACGAGAAGACGACCCTCAAGACCTGGACCGTCATGGAAACGACACTGGGACTGGCGATCTTCGCCCTGGCATCGCTGCTGTGGGTGGTGTTCTAGCGGGGTGGACTGCCTCGATTGACGAGTCCGAGCAAGATCGAAGGGGCAAGCCTCGACCCGAGGATCGACACTCGGCCCAGTCCGATGGCTATCTCGTCGCGGCCACTGTCGAGTCCGGCCATCGTCTTGTCGAGGAACTTCTCCAACGGCATCGCCATCGGCGGCGCGCTGTCCATGCTGCGGTGCAACGGTGTGTCGACTACCGGCGGGACGAGTTCGACGACCTGAACGGTGGTTCGGCGCAGTTGATGCCGAAGACTGACGGTGAACGAATGCACGGCTGCCTTGGTCGCGGAGTACACGGGAGCGCCGGTGAGCGGAACGAAGCCGAGGCCGGAGCCCACGTGCACCACCCTCGCGCGAGGAGCACGGCGCAGGAGGGGCAGCGCTGCCGAGGTGACGTTGACGAGGCCGGTGAAATTGGTGGCGATCTCGTCGGCGATCTCGGCACTCGCCGGCTGCTCCTGCGCCGAGAAGTCCAGTGGGCGTTGGACTCCGGCATTGTTGATCAGGGTCGTCAGATGCGGAATCGACGCGGCGATCTCCGCTATCGCGCGGCCCACGGATTCCGGGTCGCAGACGTCCATGACGATCGGCGTCATGCCGGGGTGCTCCGCGGCCATCGCACTCAGGCGCACGCTGTCGCGGCCGGTGACGACGACGTGGGCCCCACGAGCGTGGAACCGGGTGGCGAGTCCGGCACCGATGCCCGACGTCGCGCCGGTGATGAGAACCGCGTCGTCGTCGAAGGACCCCGGGTGTGACCTTCCGCGTCCGATCATGCGAGCGACCCGGCAACGATCTGCCAGGCCAGAGCAGATTTCGCGGCGAGGCTGAGTACGAGGTAGACGAACTCGCCGGATGCGTAGTCCTTCCACGGCCCGATCCTTCGGTACTGCAGCCATTGGTTGGCCGCGAAGCTCATGAAGAAGACGAACAGCGAGAAGAAGATTCCGTAGACGAACCCGGGTACCTCCGAAGCCCCGACGAGGTTCACGGTGATCGCTACCCAGGGTGCGGCACCGGCGACACAGCCGAACCAGAACGCGGTGAGGTCCGGTCGCTGTCCAGGTTGGTTGAAGCGCTCCTGGAGCCAGCCGAACAGGATCATCGCGACGTTGGCACCCACGATCGCGATCAGCGCGCTGATCTGCGTGATGCCGGCGTACAGCGCGATGAGGACCACCATGATCGTGGCGCTGACGCTGTACTCGAGCCATCGAAACGGGTTGATACCGCGAGAGAGGGTGCGTTCGTACGACTTTCGTAGTGGAACCCCGGTGACGAAGTGATCCACCGCCGCCAGTGCGAGGAAGACGGCGACGGCGATACCGATGGGAACCGCGAACGCTTCCTGCGCTTGCGGAACCACCGTTCCCGGGGGTCCCGCGGGGTAGGCGGTGGTCACATCGATGGCGAAGTCGGATGCGATGACGAGCACCGCGATGGCCTGAACAGCGTGCAGCGCGGACAGCGAGAGGTTCCAGATGCGGAGTTGCCTCAGCCTGTCCGGAGACAGAGGATGCTCGGTCGCGACGGCCGGGTGCGGAGTGCGTGCCATGACCGTTAGCCTTACAGGTTGTAAGGCTGCTGACAAGGAGTGGTGGGGAGAACGCTGTGAAGACGGACGACGAGCTGTCCGCTCGCCAACGGATCATGCTCGCCGCGATCGAATTGGCCGGCCAGCAGGGGACCGGGCGCATGACGATGTCCGCGGTAGCCGCGCGCGCGAAGGTGTCCCGACCTACTCTGTACAGCTACTTTCCGGACGTGCCTCGGATTCTGGAAGCCTGGGTCGAGCAGGAAGTGGTGCGCGTCGAGGCGCGGCTTCAGGACGTGTTGGACCGGGGCGCAGGGTCGGATCCGATGACGGTGCTGGGTGACTACATCGACCTGCAGTTGAACTATTTCGTCGAATCTCCGACGAGGGCCCTGCTCACGACGGCCGCACTGGGATCGCCGCCGCAGGCCGTCACCGGACACATCGAACGGTTCCGCGCAGATGTACACGGGCTGCTGTCGGTTCTGGGCAGGCAAGGACGTCTTCGGGCCGATGTGGACGTCGAGATGCTGGCCGGGCTTGTCATCGCGGGGATCACCTCGATGACTTCTCACGTGCTGGAGGAACAGCTATCGCCTACCGAGGCGCGACGCCGATTGCTGGACATCATCTTTCGAGGATCGCTTCGCTCGTGACGGCCGGTTACCCCGGCTGTCGGTCCCGCCTGGGTTGCCATCGAGCTGCGCGCTCGCCGATCGAAGCGAGCCGAGCCGTCTCGTGCACTCGAGAGGCTCGGGTCTCGGGCCGCTTGGCGGTCACGATCCACTCCAGAATCCCGCGACGCGCGGACGGCGGAAACTGGTTCCAATTGCTCTCCGCATCAACGTGTTCGGCGAAGGCGGCGGCCAGGTCCTCGGGAACGATCAGATCCTCGACCTCGTCGAGAACGGTCCATGCTCCGTTGGCCACGGCAGCCTCGACGGCCCGCTCCCCTGCGGGAAGCATCAGGCCTGCTTCACGGAGGGCCTCGATACGGATCTTGTTCGGACGGGACCACGCGCTCGTGGGTTTGCGGGGCGAGAAATACAACATGGTTCGCTCGTCGTCCAGCTTGCGGGGTCGACTGTCCACCCACCCCACCGCGAGCGCTTCCGCGACGGCGTCGTCGTAGCTGATCGCCGGTTTTCCAGTGGCCTTCTTCCACGACACCAGCCACGCCGATTCCGCAGTTCCGTGATGGGCGGACAGCCACGTCCGCCACTGCGCACGTGTCTGGGCATGCACTCTCGGTGCGTCGTCCATGACGGCCATGCGCATCCCTTCCCTCATTGCCTCGAATGTCCGTCTTCGTCTCGGAGACATCTACTCGATTATGCTGCGATCGTGGGCGAATTTTCCCTCAGCGGTGTGTCTACGATGCGAGGTAATCGTGAGTGATCGCATTCGATTCGACGGAGTGCTCGAACCGTTGACGTGGGGCAAGAACACGTATGCCATCGTCCGAGTCCCGGCAGAATTGGTCGAGGCTGCGAAGCGATGGCCGACGCGCCGGATCGACGGTTCGATCGACGGCCTCAGCCTCAACTTGGGACTGAACAAGGCTGATGCAGATGTGATGCCCGGGTCCTTCGTCTATGTCGGTGCGGGCCTTCAGCGCCGATTGGGCGTCCACATCGGTGATCTGTTGTCGTGCGAGTTCGAGCCGGCCGACCCCGATCTGGTGCCGGTTCCGAAAGACCTCGAGGAGGCGATGGAGAACGCACAGTGCACAGCGGCCTGGGAGCGCAAGCGCGCGAGCGAACGGCGCCAATTGTTGATGCCGATCGACAACGCGGCGCGCGAGCAGACCCGTGCAGATCGGGTGGCCCGACTGGTGAGGATGTTGACCGACAATTCGTAGACCGGTAGGACCACCCGGCTTCCCGTCACTGCACCGGCATCAGAATTCGCCACGCCCCCAACGCCAGTGAGCCGACGGTGACGAGCAGGAACAGGCCGACCCAGACGATGCCGGGGAGGAAGGTCAACCGAGCCAGCTGATCGGCGTCGGAGTCCCTGGCCCGTCCTGCGCTGCGTGATTTCTGCAGTTCGAGAACGGGACGCGGACCGGCGATCAGCAGGAAGAACGTGATGAAGTACGCCGCCGCGACCTGTTGCTCTCCGGTGCCCCACCAGGACACGACGAACAGGGCAGCGCCGACGACGACGAGTGAGAGCAGCCCGTAGATGTTGCGAATCATCAACAGCATCAACGCAATCGACACGACGCCGATCCACAACACCGCGACTGCATGCTGGGTTCCGAGCACGAACGCGGCACCGAGACCGAGCAGCGACGGCCCCACGTAGCCGGCGAAGGTCATCGCGATGACGCCGAGGCCGGTGGGCTTGCCCTTCGAGATAGCGACGCCCGAGGTGTCGGAGTGCAGTCGCAGGCCCATCAGCTGTCGGCCGGTGATCAGCGCAACGAACAGGTGCGCACCCTCGTGCGCGATGGTCACGACGTTGCGGGCGATGCGCCAGGTCTGCGGCAGTACCACGATGACAAGAGCGGCCAGCGCGGCAACTTGGACGATCCACACCGGCGGATCAGGACTCACCGCGGAAATGCGGTCCCAGAATTCGTTCACACCCCAGTATGCGGCAACGCCGAAGCACCGCAGGACCACAAAGAACTTTGTGATCATTGGTTACCTATGGGTGACGGCGGTCACGGCCGTGGGTCAAGATGAACGCACGATGACGAATCCACCGAGCTCGATGACGCGACGGCGCGCGCTGGCGTGCCTGGCGACGTTGCCGATGGCATTCTCGGCCGGTTGTACCGGTTTCGGTCGGTCGACGACTCCGTCGGATCTACGGATGCTCATCCCCAACACTCCGGGCGGCGGTTACGACGTGACTGCCAGAACCGCGTCGCGCATTCTCGAGAAGCACGGCCTGACCGGGCCCATCGAGAAGTTCAACGTCATCGGCGGTGGCGGTTCCGTCGCGCTGGCCAGGCTCGTTCGTGAGGCAGGCAACAGTGCGTTGATCGGCATGGTCGGGGTGGGTGTTGTCGGAGTCGCGCAGGTGGCCGAGGCACCTTGGGGACTGTCGGACGCCACCGCACTTGCACGGCTGGTGGACGAACCGGAAGCTCTCGTCGTTCGATCGGGCTCTCCGATGCCGTCGTTGAATGGCTTCCTCGACGCCTGGCGTCGCGGACCGCAGCAGGTGGTCGTCGGCGTGGGCTCTGCGTTGGGCGGGCCCGATCACCTGTTCACCGTGGAGTTGGCCCGTGCAGCCGACATCGACACCGAGGCCCTGAACCTGGTGACGTTCGACGGTGCCGGCGATCTCCTCGCGGCAGTACTCGACGGCACTGTGGACGTGGGCGTGGCAGGAGCGGGTGAGTACATCGATCAAGTCGACAGTGGTTCGCTTCGCATCCTCGCAGTATCGAAGGCACCCGACGCACGGTCCCGCGGTGTCACCGCCGCGTACGACGCCCCGACACTCACCGAGTCCGGTATCCCGCTCGAATTCACCAATTGGCGCGGATTCGTAGCTCCACCCGGCATTTCGGACTCGGCCCGGAACGGCTTGGTCGACGCGCTGACCCGTATGCGCGACACGGACGAATGGCAGGCCGCGATGCCTCTGCGCGGATGGACCGACTCGTTCCTCACTGGGGATGATTTCTCGGAATTCATTGCGGCAGAAGATATTCGAGTAAGAACCACCTTGGCCGAATTCGGCATCACCCGGTAACAACCACCCCGAACTGCCGATCGAGGTCGGCGTCCAACGGTGCACTGCGAGGCTTCGCCGTGCGCTGATCGAATCACGGAAGGACATCTCGTGGACGACTGGGTCCAAACCCTTTCCACAACGGCGCTGCTGTCGATCGCCGGCATCGCCATCGCGGTACTACTGCTGATGATCATCAAGCTGAAGGTACATCCGCTTCTGGCACTTGTGATCGTCTCTCTCGGAACGGCTTTCGCTGCGCGCATTCCGATCTCGGAGATCCAGGACGTACTGATCGACGGATTCGGTACCACCCTCGGTGAAGTTGCACTTCTCGTGGGATTGGGTGCCATGTTCGGCCGGCTCGCCGAGATCAGCGGCGGAGCACAGGCGCTGTCCAGTGCGCTCGTCCGAAAGTTCGGCGACAAGCGCGCCCCGTTCGCGCTGGGAGTCGCGTCGCTGCTGTTCGGGTTCCCGATCTTCTTCGACGCCGCATTCATGGTGATGCTCCCCATCATCTTCGGCGTGGCTCGCCGGCTCGGCGGAAGCGTCCTGCTGTACGCCCTGCCCGCTGCAGCAGCACTGTCGACCATGCACGTCTTTCTGCCGCCGCACCCAGGTGCCGTCGCATCGACCATCCTGTTGGGCGGCGACGTCGGACTGACGATCCTGATCGGCATCCTCGTGGCAGTGCCCACCTGGTTCATCGCCGGCCATCTGTACGGCACCTTCATCGGCAAGCGGATCTACCTCCCGGTGCCGGATCTCCTGAGCGGTGGCCCGCAGGTGGAGACGGTGGAGAACCCTCCCAAGCCGGGTGTGATCATCGCGCTGCTCATGCTCCCGCTGCTGCTCATCTTCGCCAACACGGCGCTCACAACAGCGGCCAGAACCGGCAGCCTCGACGAGAACTCGCCGCTGGTCACCGTCCCGCAGGTCATCGGATCCACACCCGTCGCCCTGCTCATCACGGTCATGGTCTCGATCTATGTGCTCGCACTTCGTCGCGGCCGCACGGCCACATTCGTGGAGGATCTGCTCGACAACGCGCTCAAGCCGATCGCTCCCGTCGTACTCATCACCGGGGCCGGCGGGATGTTCGGCGCGGTGTTGCTCGCCAGCGGCATCGGTGACGCCCTCGCCGAGACGCTTCGCGACCTGGGTCTTCCGCTCATCGTCTCCACCTTCGCCGTCGCAGCCATCCTTCGCATCGCCCTCGGCACTGCCACCGTGGCCATCACCACGTCGGCCGGGCTCCTCGGTGCTTCGATCATGGCAGCGGGGCTGAATCCGGTTCAGACGGTCGCGATGATCCTCGCCCTCGCTGCAGGGTCGTCGATCTTCCCCCACGTCAACGACGCCAGCTTCTGGCTCATCGGCAAGCTTCTGGGTATGGACGTCCCGACGACGTTCAAGACGTGGAGTGTCATCAAGACCCTGATCTCGCTCGTCGGGTTCGCCTTGTCGTCGGTCGTGTACGTCCTGGCGTCGATCTGACTCCGTACTCGACACGGTCGGAGGGGGTTGCAGGCATCATGAGGCACATGCGACGACGACCGGCACCGCGCAGCCTGGCAGGCCAGGTTCTGCTGTTGCAGCTGGTCGTCGTCGCCGTGGTCCTGGTCGCGGTAGCAGGCGTCTCGGTGCACCAGGCCGGTGTGGAATTCCGCGACACCCAGGGCGGACGCCTCCTCGCCGTTGCCGAGAACCTCGCCTCGACTCCTGTTGTCCGCGAACAGGTTGCATCCGTCGAAGCAGACAAGGTCTTGGCACCGGAGGTGGACCGGGCCGTCGACCTGTCCGGGGCATCCGTCGCCGACGTCGTCGTGTTGGACGCGACCGACGTGGGCAGATCCGTGATCGTCGCTTCCTCCGTTCCGGATCGCGTCGGGATCGCCGGGGAACTCGGTGCGAGTGATGCCGAGGACGGACGGGCCTGGACCGGCGACGTCCGGGTCGACGGACAAGAATCGATCTCGGGTCACGTCCCGGTTCTCGCGCCGACAGGCGAGGTTCTGGCCGTTGTTGCCGTCAGCTCGACGTACCCGTCCACCTGGCGCCTCGTCGCCGATGCCGGGGCACCGCTGCTGTTGTATCTCGGACTCGGAGCAGTCCTCGGGCTCATCGGTTCCTTGCTGCTCTCTCGGCGTATCAAGACCCACACACGCGGGCTGGAGGTCGAGGAGATCGCCAGTCTCGCTGATCATCGAGAAGCGTTGCTGCACAGCATCGGTGAGGGTGTGATTGCAGTCAACACGGAGGGTGTGATCACGGTCCTCAACGACAGCGCCGCCGAACTCCTCGGCCTGACCGAGCATGCTTCCGGTGCAGCCACGGTGATCGGCCACAGTATTCACGAGGTTCCCTTGGATCCAGTTGTCCGCCGGTACCTGATCGACGCTCAGGACAGCGGCGATGTGGTGCTCCCGACGGCGACGAGAATGCTGGTGCTCAGTCGGCGGTCGGCCTCGAGCAGGGGCCGACGTATCGGTACGGTCACCACCATGCGTGACAGCACCGAGCTGGCTCGGCTGCAGAGTCAGCTGTCCTCCCACAAGTCGGTCACCGACACATTGCGTGCGCAGACTCATGAATTCGCCAACCAGTTGCACACCATTTCGGGTCTGACTCAACTCGGCGACCACGACGCAGTGACGGACTTCGTCGGTGCACTGACACGCCGTCGAGCAGAAATCAGTGACGCCGTCACCCGAAGTATCTCCGACCCGGCCGTCGCGGCATTGTTGATCGCGAAGACATCGTTGGCTGCCGAGACCGGTGTTGCGCTGGAACTGAATCCGACCTCTCGGCTGCAGACCTTGGATCCCATGCTCGCCACCGACATCATCACCGTGCTCGGCAACCTGATCGACAACGCCGTGGATGCGTCGACCGGAAGCACGGGTGCCCGCGTCGTGGTCGACATCGATGATTCCGACGGCATCGAGATGCAGGTCGCCGATTCCGGACCAGGTGTTCCCGACAGCATGCGCGCCGAAATCTTCTCGCGCGGCGTCACATCGAAGACGGAGACACCGGGAGGGCGAGGCATCGGACTCGCGCTCGTCCGGATCGTCAGCACCCAGCATGGTGGCACCGCCGAGGTCGACGATGCTCCGGGAACCGGCGGTGCACGATTCACAGTGCGTATTCCGTACGACCACGAATCACCGCGACACGGGAACGCGCGCGTGGCAGGCGTCGGAAGTGACGGGACAGATGAGTGAATCGGACCGCACCTACGAGGTCCTCGTCGTCGACGACGATTTCATGGTTGCAGACATACACCGACGATTCGTCGATGCCACCCCTGGTTTTCGCACCGTCGGCGTGGTTCACACCGCGGCAGATGCGGTCGCTGCAGTCCGCACGCTTGCACCCGATCTGGTGCTGCTCGACGTCCATCTCCCGGACCGCTCGGGACTCGACGCGCTGCAACGTCTGCGTAGCGAAGGTAACGGCGTGGCAGTCGTCGTCGTCACCGCAGCCCGAGAGCTGGACACCGTGCGCCGTGCGCTGCACAGTGGAGCCGCCGACTATCTGGTGAAGCCGTTCGAGTACCCACAGCTACTGGAAAAACTCGGAAACTTCCGCCGACGAGCTCGTGCGCTGTCGAGCTCGAAAGGCATGAACCAGTCGGTGATCGACTCGCTGTTCGGGGCACCGAGTCCGTCCGCGGGCCCGAGCCTGCCGAAGGGGCTGAGCCAGGAAACCGGGTCGCTGGTGCTACGGACAGTTCGCGAGGGCGGCGAGGTATCGGCCAGTGAATGCGCAGACCTCGCCGGTCTCTCGCGGGTGAGCGCGCGGCGATACCTGGAGCACTATGCCTCTACGGGGGTCCTCACGGTCCGACTCGAATACGGCCGCGCCGGAAGGCCGGTACACCGATACCGAGCAACCGACTCGACCTGAACAGCGGCTTCGCCGCAGGCACTAGGACGCGCGTGCTTCGGCCTTCGCGCGTTCGCGGGCGAGGGACCGATCACGCATCTCCTCGAACTTGGTGGCCTGCCGCTCGAGGTCTTCGAGGAACGCG
>NZ_NOZF01000089.1:0-27224 GCF_002258565.1 Rhodococcus sp. 05-2254-6 | reverse complement strand
CTCGAAGGAGATCTCGTTCGACGCGATTTCACCGTCAACGCCATGGCAGTACGTCTCGGCGCGGACGGTGCCCAGGAATTCGTCGATCCGCTCGGCGGTATGGACGCGTTACTCGAGGGCGTTCTCGATACTCCCTCGGCACCGGAGGTCTCGTTCGGAGACGATCCCCTGCGCATGCTGCGGGCCGCGCGGTTCGTCTCCCAGCTGGGGTTCACTCTGATGCCACGGGTGCACCGGGCCATCGAGGACATGGCGGAGCAGATCGACCGCATCACCGCCGAGCGGATCGACGAATTCCTGGGCACCGTCCGCGCCGAGACGTACTGCCATGGCGTTGACGGTGAAATCGCGTCGAACGAGATCTTCTTCGAGGCTGTTGCCGTACTGCACCTCGGGATTGCGGGAGACCTGGTCGTAGGAGTCGGTGCGATAGGTGGTGATCTCGATCGTCTGGCCGTCCTTGGCCGCGCTGATGGTCCCGAATGCGATGCCGGTGTCCCACTGGTGGTCCGCCCAGCCCGACAGCAACGCCTGAACGTCCTCGGGCCTGGCGTCGGTGGTGAAATCCAGATCGGTTCCGAGTCGACCGAGAACTGCATCGCGCACCGAGCCACCGACGAGGAAGAGCTCGTGCCCCGCCGCGGCGAACAGTGCGCCCAGCGGAGTCAACACCGGAGCGAGTTCGCGCAGCGTCACAGCAGCTCCCGCCAGCAACCTCTCCCGGCGGGCATCGGTCTGCTCGGCGGAAACGGAGGACAGGGACTGATCGGCCACGGTGGGAGAGCCTACTTGCGCCGAGCCGATCGATTGTCCCGGCCTTCACCCCGCGGTGCGGCACGGTAGAAGAGTGCGCACAGGCAACTAGTATGGATCGGGTGTCTGCTGCCGAACGTGCGAACAGGAGCCGCCGCAACCCGCGGCGGCGTCAGGCACGCGCCGACACCGAAGCGCCCAAGCTGCGGACCGTCCGCGAGACCTCGGCAGGCGGCCTGGTGGTCGACGGCCTCGACGGGCCGCCTGCCAAGCGCTGCGCCGCCCTCATCGGCCGCACCGACCGCCGCGGACGCCTCCTCTGGTCCCTGCCCAAGGGGCACATCGAGCAGGGCGAAACCGCCGAGCAGACGGCCATGCGCGAGGTCGCCGAGGAGACCGGCATCCGCGGCACCGTCCTGGCCTCGCTGGGCAGCATCGACTACTGGTTCGTCACCGAGGGCCGACGCGTCCACAAGACCGTCCACCACTACCTGCTCCGATTCCTGGGCGGCGAACTGTCGGACGAGGACCTCGAGGTGACCGAGGTCGCGTGGGTCCCGCTGACCGAACTGCCCTCTCGACTCGCCTACGCCGACGAACGCAAGCTCGCCGCCATCGCCACCCGTCTGATCGAGGACATGAGCAGCGGCAACTCGGGCGCACCCATCCCCGGCGGGAAGTGATCGTGCGGGCCCGGAAGGTCGCTGCCGCCGCATTGACCACGTTCGTTCTTGCGGTGGCTCCGTCGGTCGGCTCCGCAGCACTGGTCCCCACGCAGCTTCCGAACGCCGCGGCCCAACCCGACTCCTCCGTCGGCGATGCGTCCGGCACCACCAGCGCCGTTCCGGACACTCCGATGACGCAGGACGGCAACCCCTTCCTGACGCTGAGCATCGAGACCGTCGCCCCCTCCACCGTCACCACCAGCAGCGACCCGTTCGTCACCGTGCGCGCCACGGTGACGAACACCGGGGACCGCCGCGTCGACGACGTCAGTGTCCGGATGCAGGCCGCTGCCGCCGTCGACACCACCGCCGGCCTGCGGACCTCCCTGACTCTCGACCAGGACCGATTCGAGCGAGTGGGCGATTTCGTCACGGTCGCCGACTCACTGGAGAAGGACGAGAGCCGCCAGTTCGACATGTCGATGCAGCTGCGCAGCACCACCGAACCCTCGCTGGGAATCGAGGCGCCAGGTGTCTACCCGCTGCTGCTCAACGTCAACGGCACCCCCGAGTACGGCGGAACCGCACGACTCGACGACGCTCGCTTCCTGCTCCCGGTCGTCGGACTGCCCCGAAACCCGGGTGAGATGGACCCGACCGCACCGGGCGCGATGCCGCTGCCGCCGAACACCCGCAACCCCGTCGCGATGACGGTCCTATGGCCGCTGGCCGACATCCCTCGCCTGGCTGCCGGAATTCCCGGATCCGTCGACGAGCGCGTGCGGCTGATCGACGACGAACTCGCCGGCGAACTCGCCGGTGGCGGTCGGCTCGACACCCTGCTCAAGGCCGTCGAGTTCGCGACGCAACCCGGCCTCGATCCCGACGGCAGACTGGCGTCGAGCCTGTGTATCGGCCTGGACCCCGACCTGCTCGTCACCGTCTCGAACATGACCCGCGGCTACCTCGTCGTCGACAACCCGGCCGATCCCGCCAGCACGACCCGTGAGGGCACCGGAAGTGCAGCCGCAGCCGAGTGGCTGTCCCGACTCGAGACGGTCGCGTCGAGCACCTGCGTGACGGCGATGCCGTTCGCCCAGACCGATCTGGGGGCGGTGGCCGACATCGGCGATGCCACTCTGCTGAGCAGTGCTGTCAGTGCCCCGGCCGACATCGTCGACGGCATCCTCGGCATCACCTCCACACGAGGCTTCACCTGGAGCACCACCGGTGGGGTGGACGCGGACACCGCCGACGCCCTGCGATCGGCCGGCACCGACACCGTACTGGTCGCCGACAACAGCCTCGACCCGCCGACCTCGGCCCCGACCTCGTTGCTGGCCTCGACCGCGACCCAGCCATCGGACACCCAGCAGACCGAGACGCTGGCCGCCACCCAGTACGACGCCGCCACCGCGGCCGCGCTGGCCGGCGTCGGAGACACCCCGTCCACCCCCGCCCTGACCCCCACCGAGCAGCGCTTCGACCTCGCCACCGACTCGCGTACCGCACGCCTGCAGGACGCGCTCGGAGCCGTCAACTTCCATGCGCTCGTCGGCACCGATCGGCCCGGGCGCACCGTCACCGTCGCGCCCCCGCAGTACTGGACCGCGGGGGGCGACGAGCCGTCGGCCATTCTGTCGACGGTGTCCTCGCTGCTGCGTTCGGGGTTGGCGACGCCGCGCCCACTGGCCGAGTTGCTCGCCGAGCCCACGTCCGGACCTCCGGTGACCGGCATCGATGCAGCCACCGAACTCGATACCGGCACCATCGGCCTGGTGCAATCGCAGAGCGCCCGGGTCGACACTCTGATGCAATCACTCGTCGAGGACCCGCAGTCGGCGCTGACCCCGCGCCTGTACACCGCCCCGCTGCGCGAGGACATGCTCCGAGCGCTGTCGACGGCCGGTCGCGCCAGTGCCGCCAGTGACGACACCGGCGTGATGGCGCGCGACCGACTCGCAGCCATTCGCATCGGATTGGACACCATCTACGGGTCGGTGACCGTGCTGGCCCCTGGCGGGGTCTACACCCTCGCCTCGGAGCAGAGTCCGCTGCTCCTCGTCGCCCGCAACGACCTTCCGGTCCCGGTCAACGTGCTGCTCAGGGTCGATGCGCCGCCGGAGATGACGATCAGCGACGTCGGCGTCACCCAACTTCCGGCCCGTGGATCACGGACCATCACCGTTCCGGCCGAAGTGGACGACACGCGCAATCTGTCGGTCGACTTCTCCGTCACGACGCTCGACGGGTCCCGGCTCGGTGAGGTCTCGACGGTGTCCGTGCGATCGAACGCATACGGCCAGGCACTGGCGATAATTACCGCCTGCGCCGGTGCTCTCCTACTGTTACTTGCAGGTCGACGCCTCTGGCACCGATTCAGAGGTCAACCCGACCCGGCCGACGAAGGGTACGAGAGACCATGACAGGCAACGTCCCGTACGACGGCGACCTGCCGCGGTCACGCATGCCTGCATCGCAGGTGTTCCGACGCACGACGCCACCGCGGTCCGCCCCCTGGGAGCGGCAGTCGCGGCCGGAGCTGCGCTCCTACCCGGCACCGCCGTCGCTCGACGGTCAGCCGGCCGCCGACGACACCGTCACGCAGATGATCCCGCGATTCCGGGACGAGGACTACCCCTATCCTTCGTCGAGCACAGCACCGTCCGGAACGGTTCCGCCGACGACAACTCCACCGGGCGGGCCCGCCCCGGCACCGCAGCCCGAGCCGCGGCCGCAGAAGTCACTGCTGGCCGCGTCGGGTTCGATCGCGGTGGCGACACTGGTCAGCCGCATCACCGGATTCGCCAAGCAGGTCGCCATGACGGCCACCCTCGGCGCGGCTCTGGCCAGTGCGTTCACCGTCTCGACGATCCTGCCGAACATGATCTCCGAGCTGGTCCTCGGCGCCGTGCTCGGAGCCATCGTCGTGCCGGTGTTGGTCCGAGCCGAGCAGGAGGACGCCGACGGCGGGCGGGCATTCGTGCGACGCCTCTTCACCATCGCAGTGGCGCTCCTCGGAACCGTGGCGCTCGCGGCGACGATCGCAGCCCCGCTGCTGGCGCGGCTGATGCTCGACGGCGATCCGAAGGTCAACGAGGACCTCACCATCGCGTTCACCTACCTGGTGCTGCCCGCGCTGATGTTCTACGGACTGTCCGGCCTGCTCACGGCCGTGCTCAACACCCGGCAGAACTTCAAGCCCGGCGCCTGGGCCCCGGTTTACAACAACCTCATCGTGCTCGCGGTGTTCGCCCTGTACCCCTTCGTCCCGGGCGAGATCACCGCGAACACCATCGAGATGAGCAATCCCAAAATTCTCGTTCTCGGCCTCGGTGTGACCGCGGGTGTCGTCACCCAAGTTCTCGCTCTGATCCCGGCCCTGCGCCGCGAACGCATCGACCTGCGCCCGCTCTGGGGATTCGACGAGCGACTCAAGAAGTTCGGCGCGATGGCCGCCGCGATCGTGCTCTACGTCGTCATCAGCCAGATCGGGCTGATCGTCGCCACCAGGATCGCGTCGGGCACCGACGATGCCAGCAACGTGATCTACTCGCAGGCCTGGATCGTGCTGCAGCTGCCCTACGGCATCCTCGGCGTGACGGTGCTGACGGCGATCATGCCCAGACTCAGCCGCAACGCCGCCAACGGTGACACCCCGTCCGTCGTCGACGATCTGTCGGTAGCCACCCGCCTGACGATGGTCGCGCTGGTGCCGATCGTGGTGTTCCTGACCTTCGCGGGGCCTTCGGTGGGCGAGGCGCTGTACGGCTTCGGCCGGTTCGCCGAGGTCGCACCCAGACTCGGCGAGGCCGTCAGCTGGTCCGCGTTCTCCCTCATCCCGTACGCCCTGGTGCTGATCCACCTGCGTGTCTTCTACGCCCGTGAGAAGGCCTGGACGCCGACGTGGATCATCCTCGGCATCACCGCCGTCAAGATCGGCCTGTCGTTGCTCGCGCCGATCGTCGCGTCCTCTCCGGAGCAAGTGGTGCTGCTCCTCGGCGCCGCGACCGGCCTTGGGTACACCGTCGGCGCGATCATCGGCGGATACCTGCTGCACAAGAGCCTGGGCAGCCTGCGGATGGCCAACGTCGGCAAGACGGTCTGGCTGGTGCTCATCGCCTCACTGGCCGGCGGCGCGGCCATGCTCGCGATCGACCGGATCCTCGGGCTCGACGCCATGATGAACGGCTGGGTCGGCAACTTCGCCCGCGTGGCGATCGACGCCGTCATAATGCTCGGCATCACGTTCTCGATCCTCTGGTTCGGCAAGATTCTCGAAGTTCTTGCGGTCACCGTAGCCCTGAGCCGCCTCGTCCGCAGGTTCCGCGGAGGATCCGACACGCGGGACGCAGATCTGGCCGCTGCAGAAACCGGCGTTATTCCGGTTATTCGAAGCGAGCCCACATGGGACACTGCGCGGGATCGGCTCCCGTACCCTGGTCATCGGCACCCGGGGGCACAAGCTCATGAGGGTCGACCGTTCGTAGATCAACACGGGGCATATTCGCCTGAAGGAGTGACAGTGACCGACGACGAAGTTGCTGGGGGGCCGGCACAATCTCCAGCAAGCGAAGCCGACCGAACGAGCGGCGGCGTCGAGGTCGACACCCAGGACCGCACCGAGCCCGTGAAGGCCGAGGCTTCTTCCTCCAAGACTCCGAAGCCCGCCGAGACGCCGGCGAAGACCGCGCCCGAATCGAAGACTGCAGTCGAGTCGAAGGCACCTGCTCCCGAGAAGGACGTCGAAAAGTCCGCCGACGAGCCCGCTGTCGACAAGCCTGCTGCCGCCAAGTCTGCTCCGAAGCCGGCCGACAAGACCGTCTCCATCTCCAAGGCTGCCCTCGCGGCGCGTCCGACCGACAAGACGATCTCCATCTCCAAGGCCGATCTGCCGGTCGAGACCGACGACGAGAAGTCCACACAGGAGTCGAAGCCCGCGGCGGATGCGGATCCCGAGAAGACCGCAGCCGTACCGGCCACACCCGGTAACGACGACTCGTCTTCCACCGACGACGTCGACACTGCTGCGGCTCCGGCGAGCGCTCCCGGGCGCACGCTCCGCGGCCCGACGCTCATTCCCGGTGCCTCCGTTGCCGGTGGACGGTACCGACTGCTGGCACCGCACGGCGGCGCGCGCGGCCTCAAGTTCTGGCAGGCCCACGACGTCAAGCTCGATCGCGAGGTCGCGTTGACGTTCGTCGACGCCGACCAGCAATCCACCGCCTCGACCGACGACCGCACTCAGGGACCGCAGGCGATCCTCTCGCGCACGCTGCGTCTGGGTCGGATCAATTCGCCAGGCCTCGCACGCGTGCTCGACGTGGTGCGTGGCAGCTCCGGCGGCATCGTCGTCGCGGAATGGACTCCCGGCCGGTCGCTGCGCGAGATGGCCGATACCGTGCCTGCACCCACCGGCGCGGCACGCGCGATCAAGGTGCTGGCCGCAGCGGCCGAGGCCGCGCACCGCAGCGGAGGTGCGCTGTCGATCGATCATCCCGATCGCGTGCGCATCAGCTCCAGCGGCAATGCCGTCCTCGCCTTCCCTGCAACACTGGCCGACGCCGACCCCAGTTCGGACGTCCGCGGACTCGGCGCGATGCTCTACGCCCTGATCACCGCAAAGTGGCCCCTGTCCGACACCACCGGCGGTGCCGTCGTATCCGGCGACGCAGCTCCGGCCCGCAGCGTCGGCGGTATGCGTCCGGCCGACCGCGACGACAAGGGTGCCCCGCTCGAGCCCAGGCAGGTTCGTCCCGACGTTCCGTTCGAGATCTCCGCCGTCGCAGTGCGGGCGCTGGAACAGAACAGCGGAATCCGTACCGCTGCCACCGTGCAGCACGTCCTCGACCAAGCAGCTGTGGTCAACGACAAGACGGATCTGATGCCGGCTCTGCGATTGGGCCAACGCGCACCGGGTGCCAGTGGCCATTCGCTCGCCGACCCCGAGGAGATCGCCGCCGAGAAGGCGAAGTCGATGCGCACCAACATCGCCATCGCGGTACTCGGTGCCTTGACGGTCGTCGTGCTCGCGTTCGCGGGCTTCTGGCTGTTCACCTCGATCGCAGGCGACAACACCGAAACTCCGCTCGACACCCAGGACTTCGGACTCACGACTCCGGCCGAGGCACCGCCCGCAGCCGATTCCGCGGCCCCCCCGGCTCCAGCCGGTGGCCCGGTGGCGTTGGACGACGTCAGCGTCTTCTCACCCCAGGGTTCCGCCGACAACCCGAGCACCGCGTCCAACGTGATCGACAACGACCCCAGCACCGCGTGGACGACCGACTCGTACTTCCAGCAGTTCCCGGCTCTCAAGAACGGCGTCGGCCTGCTCGTGTCCATCCCGTCCTCGACGCTGCAGAACGCATGGATCGAATCGACGTCTCCGGGAACCGTCGTCGAGATCCGGTCGGCCCCGAACGACTCACCCAGCCTGAGCGACACCACGCTGCTCGGTGAGGCCACGTTGCAGAACGGCCGAACCGACATCGCCCTCAACGACGCGGAGCCGACCGGGAACGTCCTCGTCTGGATCACCAGTCTCAGCGAACAGGGTGGCCGCATCGCCACCTCGATCTCCGGGATCGGTTTCGACACCTAATTCGGGCACTCGGTAATCAATACCGGCTCGTTTCGTACTTCACGGTATTCATCGCCTAGGCTCCCCCCAATGCGTTAACACGGGGGGAGCCGTTTTCGTATGACCGAACGTTTCGATTCGGCGCCAGGGGAGCGCACGGATGCGGAGCTTCTGGCTGCTCATGCGGCCGGAGAGCCGAACGCCTTCGCCACGCTGATCTACCGACACCACGAACACCTGTGGCTGACGGCTCGGCGCACCAGCTACACGCCCGAGGACGCCTCCGATGCGCTGCAGGAGGCGTTGCTCTCCGCTCATCGCACGGCCGGGTCGTTCCGCGCCGACGCCGCGGTCCGAAGCTGGTTGCACAAGATAGTCGTCAATGCCTGCCTCGACCGCATCCGCAGAAACAAGGCACGCCCGTCGGTTCCGTTGAGCGAGAACGAAAGTCACGAGCCCGTATCTCCCAGGGATCGAATTTCCGAGACGGAGACGAGCATTCTCGTTCGGCAGGCTCTGATGATGTTGCCACCCGATCAACGTGCAGCCGTCGTCATCGTGGACATGGAGGGCTATTCGGTGGCCGACGCTGCGGACCTGCTCGGCGTTCCCACCGGTACCGTGAAGAGTCGATGCGCCCGCGGTCGACTCAAGCTCTCGACGCAACTCGCGTACTTGAAAGATGCAAGGAACCGAATCTGACCCCCTCGCGTCTATACCGTGTGAGAGAGAAAGCAGACTCGGCGAAGGGAGGCAGGATCGTGCCGTCGAGCACAGACGCTCTACAAGCCCCGTTCTCGCCGGAGCTACTCGCCGATCTGCATGCCGATGCACTTCCCGAGGACGTCAGTAGGCGACTGTGGCCACTGGTTCGCCTCGACGAGGATTCGATGCGCATCCTCGCCGGTCTCGACGCCGTCTCGGCTCGACTGCACGAGTTGGGCGAGGACCCCACCGGGACGTTGTCGATTCCGCCCGACGTCGCCCAACAGATCGATCGCACCCTGCACACGGTCGAGCAATCGACGTCCCCGGTGGACGTCGTCGTTCCGCTCCGTCCGCGCAGACGCCGTATGGTTCTCGGAACCGCCGCTGCCGCAGCACTTCTGACGGCCGGATCGGTTGCTGTCGCGGCGTCCGTGTTCACTCCGGACGAGCCCGAATCGATCGTTGCCGACCCCACGCAGGCTCCGGATTCGTCTCTGGTGCTCGATTCCGCCGACCTCGACTCCGGTTTCGCGTTCGGCATCATCGGCAAGCGGGATCCCGGAGCATTGGCCGATCCGGCCGACCTCGCTGCCTGTCTGCAGTCCAATGACGTGGATCCGGCCACCACCGTTCTCGGATCGAGTCGAGTGCGCGTCGACGGCCGAGACGGAACGCTGCTCGTCCTCGCCGGAGAACAGCCCTCACAGTTCATCGCCCTTGCGGTGGGCAACGACTGCAGCACTGCGAACCCGGACGTGCTGACGCGTCGCGATATCGGCTGACAGATCTCTCACCGGGGAACAACTGCCTCTAGGGTGGTGTTGACCAGATGTACGTCGACCGGCGTGTGCGCTGAACACTCGGTTGTCGACTGCACGTATACGCCGCACATGATCGGAAGGTCTGCATTGAGTACCCCCAAGGTTCACGATCTCATCATCGTCGGCTCGGGACCGGCCGGTTACACCGCTGGCGTCTACGCCGCACGGGCGGAGCTGGAGCCGATCCTGTTCGAGGGAACACAGTTCGGCGGTGCGCTGATGACCACCACCGAGGTCGAGAATTTCCCCGGGTTCCGCGAGGGCATCATGGGCCCCGATCTGATGGAACAGATGCGCGAACAAGCGGCGCGATTCGGTGCCGACATCCGGACCGAGGACGTCGAGGAGCTCGATCTGACGGGCCCGATCAAGACGGTGTCCGCCGGCGGCGAGACCTACCGGGCTCGGGCGATCATCCTCGCCATGGGCGCAGCAGCTCGCTATCTGTCCATCCCGGGTGAGGAGAAGTTGCTCGGACGCGGCGTCAGCGCCTGCGCCACCTGTGACGGCTTCTTCTTCCGTGATCAGGACATCGCCGTCATCGGTGGTGGCGACTCGGCCATGGAGGAAGCGACCTTCCTCACTCGCTTCGCACGCAGCGTCACGATCGTGCACCGCCGCAGCGAGTTCCGCGCGTCGCGCATCATGCTCGAGCGCGCCAAGAACAACGACAAGATTCGTTTCCTCACCGACACCAAGGTGCTCGAGGTCCTCGGTGACGCCAGCGTCACCGGGCTTTCGCTCGAGCACGCCGAAACCGGCGAGAAGACGACTCTGGACGTGACCGGAATGTTCGTCGCGATCGGCCACGATCCGCGCAGCGAGCTGGTCAAGGGACAGGTCGAGCTCGACGATGCCGGCTACGTCAAGGTCGCGTCGCCCACGTCGGCCACGTCCGTCGAGGGCGTCTTCGCTGCCGGAGACCTCGTCGACCACGTGTACCAGCAGGCCATCACCGCTGCGGGTACGGGCTGCACCGCGTCGATCGACGCCGAGCGGTGGTTGGCCGAGCAGGGCGACATCACCAGCAACACGCTCGAACACGCCGACCAGCCGGTCGACGCCGTCAACGCCTGACAGGCACCGAACTTCCACATCGAGGAGATAGAAAATGTCCGACGACAAAAGCACTGTCACCATCACCGACGCGTCGTTCGCCGACGACGTCCTGACCAGTGAGAAGCCCGTCCTGGTCGACTTCTGGGCCACCTGGTGCGGCCCGTGCAAGATGGTCGCCCCCGTTCTCGAGGAGATCGCGGCCGAGCACAAGGACAAGCTCACCATCGCCAAGCTCGACATCGACGCCAACCCGCAGGCCGCTCGCGACTTCAAGGTCATGTCGATTCCGACGATGATCCTGTTCCAGGGTGGAAAGCCGGTCAAGCAAATTGTCGGCGCAAAGGGCAAGGCCGCCCTGCTCAAGGACCTCGAAGGCGTTATCTGACTCACCTGCACACAGTGTGGATTGCAGCGGAAGCCAGTCTTTCTGCGACAATCATCTGATGTGCCGATGCTTCGGCATCGGCACATCAGCCGCAAGGTGTGAGTGCCGTCGGAACAATCGAGAGGCTTTGTCGAGGATGCAGGAACTCAGTCACGGCGATTCCGGACCCGCCGTCGCCGAGGTCCGCGGCACTCTGTCGGCTCTCGGCTTTCTCCACGAAGCGGTAGTTCCCCCCGGTCCCATGGACGACGGCCACTGGACGGCCCCCGGTTCCGTCTTCGACGGTGCCCTCGGAGGTGCCGTCCGCGCGTTCCAACAGCACCGCGGTCTGTTGGTCGACGGCGTCGTAGGCCCGGCCACATATCGCGCACTCAAAGAAGCGTCGTACCGCCTCGGCGCTCGAACCCTCATCTACCAGCTGTCCGCTCCGCTGTACGGCGACGACGTCGCCTCGTTGCAGACGAGACTCCAGGACCTCGGTTTCTACAGCGAGCGCGTCGACGGCTTTTTCGGTCCCCGCACGCACGAGGGACTGTCCTCGTTCCAGCGCGAGATCGGACTCTCCCCGGACGGCATCTGTGGACCGGCGACTCTGCGCTCTCTCGACCTTCTCGGCACGCGAGTCACCGGTGGATCCCCGCACGCCATGAGCGAGGAAGAACTCGTTCGCAAATCCGGACCGCAGTTGACCGGCAAGCGCATCGTCATCGATCCAGATCTCGGCGGAGCAGACACAGGACGCATCGTCGAGGGAACGTTCGGCCGCGTCTCCGAGTCCGAGATTCTGTGGGATATGGCGAGCCGACTCGAGGGCCGCATGGCCGCGACCGGAATGGAAACCTTCCTCTCCCGTGCGCGCGGGACCAATCCTTCGGTCGCCGACCGCGCCGAGACGGCCAACGCTTGGGGTGCCGACCTGATGATCTCGTTGCGCTGCGCATCGAGCACCAGCCCCGTGGCCAACGGCGTCGCGAGCTTCCACTTCGGTAACTCGCACGGATCCACCTCGATGATCGGTCAAGTACTGACCAGCTACGTGCAGCGTGAAATCGTCGCCCGCACACCGCTTCTCGACTGCCGCAGCCATGGCCGCACGTGGGATCTGTTGCGCCTGACCAACATGCCGACCATCCAGATCGACCTCGGCTACCTCACCAACGAATCCGACGTCGAAGTTCTCAGCGACCCGCGGTTCCGCGACATCATCGCCGAAGCTATTTTGATCGCCGTGAAGCGCCTGTACCTACTCGGTCAGGACGATCAGCCGACCGGAACGTTCACCTTCGCCGAGTTGCTCGCCGAGGAACTCGCTGCTTCCGATCGCCCCTGAACCACCGCGCGCGAGCGCGTCGGTGGGTGAGGTGTCACCGCGCCCCGACCGTCGACTTCTGCTCGATATCGACGACGGAGATGCTGGCCGCGATCAGTAGCTGCTCGAGTGCAGACTCGACATCCTGCTTCCACCCGTGATCGCGATCGAGCTCGAGCCTCAGTCTCGGGAATCTGTGGTGGGGAGCAATCACTTCGAACCCGACCTTCTCGAGGAAGTCCGCTTCGATCATGCACGTCGACGCCGAACACGTCAGCTGCGCCGTGGCGTTCGGAACCGCCGGCGCAGCATCGTCGGCGTTGCGCCGAATACCGAACGCCTCCAGAGCGCGAACTCCACGATTGACGAGATCGCCCACGACCGCCTGAATCAGCGTGGCCGAATGCAGGTCCGCGTCGTCCGGCGAATCGATCCGGAGTTGGGTCAACAGAACTGCATCGTGACTGACCGGCGACGTCGGGAACGTCGTCGCCCGCGGAACTGCGCGGGGTGGACAGTAGAGGGCGCATCCGATCGTCCTGCCGTCGACGGACAGCAACTGCCCGCAGGATCCCCATTCGAGCATGATGGTCGACAGCCATACTTCGTTCTCGAATTCGAGGTCGACCGAGGAACTCTCCGACGCGGGGTCGAGGACCCAGAAGCTGCATCGCCGCGAATGCGTCGGCAAGTGCTCGAACGAACCGAGCGTCACTCCGGTCACCATCGCCGACACCGCTTACCTCAGCCTTCGTGCTCTCGTTCACCGCGAGAATTCTCGATCGGAGCCGATCTGCCCCTCGAACAGGATAGGCGATTCGTTCGTCTGACCCGTCGGGTGGAGCCGATCATTCAAATATGTTGTATCACAGTACTTTTCGAGTAGATTTCGAGATTTCAGGACCTCCTCCGACCGAGCTACGTCACAGTGACGTTTCGACCGCGTATGACTGGTCCTGAAAAATCGCCGCTACTTTTTCTTCTGTGCTTCCATCATCTCGACGATCCTCTGAAGGTCATCGACCGATCCGAATTCGACCACGATCTTGCCTTTCCGCTTACCGAGGCTGACCGTTACCCGCGTATCGAACGAATCCGAGAGGCGATCGGCGACGTCCTGGAGGCCCGGCATCTGAATGGGCTTGCGCCGGGGCGCCGGTTCCGGGCTCTTCCCGTCCTCTCGATTGGCGAGGGTGACGGCTTCTTCGGTCGCGCGGACGGAGAGACCTTCGGCAACGATTCGCGCCGCCAATGACTCCTGCGCATCCGACCCAGCGTCCAGAGACAACAGAGCGCGGGCGTGGCCGGCCGACAGAACCCCGGCCGCCACTCGTCGCTGCACGGGAATCGGCAGCTTCAACAGACGAATCATGTTGGTCACGACCGGACGTGACCGACCGATTTTCGCGGCCAGTTCCTCGTGCGTGACGTCGAATTCTTCGAGGAGCTGTTGGTACGCGGCTGCTTCTTCGAGCGGATTGAGCTGGACGCGGTGGATGTTCTCGAGCAATGCATCGCGCAACATCGCGTCGTCCGCGGTCTCCCGAACAATCGCCGGGATCGACTCGAGGCCGGCTGCCTGGCTTGCACGCCACCGACGCTCGCCCATGACGAGCTGATATTTTGCGTCTCCGGCCCCAGCGGAACCCGACACGAGACGGACCACGATGGGCTGCATGAGCCCGAATTCGCGGATCGAGTGGACCAGTTCGGCCAACGATTCGTCGTCGAAGACGTGCCTCGGCTGCTTGGGATTGGCTTCGATTCGATCAGGTGCGATCTCTCGGTAGACGGCACCGACGGGGGAGAGGTCGTCTCCGTTCAGCACCGGCGGGGTCGGTGTGGGTGCTGTCGCGGTCTCCGTGAGCTCGTCCGCCGGTGCGGAGCGTTTCGGCTTGGTGGACGTATCCGGGCGGTCCTTGGCGTTGCGATCCGCGCCGATGATCACGTCTGCCGCCGCGTTGCCGAGACGTGGTCCGGCATCGGGTCCGGTGGGGATGAGTGAGGCCAGGCCGCGGCCCAGACCACCCTTACGTGTGGAACTCATCTGTTCACTTCTTCCGTGCTTCGTCGATGCCGGCCGATCGGGCAGCGAGCTCTCGTCCGGCGTCCAGGTAACTCATCGCTCCGCGTGAACCGGGGTCGTAATCCAGCACCGTCATGCCGTACCCGGGAGCCTCGGACACCTTCACGCTGCGAGGGATCACGGCCCGTAGGACGGCGTCGCCGAAGTGCTTGCGTACTTCTTCCGCGACCTGGTCTGCCAACTTGGTGCGCCCGTCGTACATCGTCAGGATCACGGTGGAGACGTGCAGTTCTGGATTCAGATGCGACTGCACCAGCTCGATATTGCGGAGGAGCTGACCCACACCTTCGAGCGCGTAGTACTCGCACTGAATGGGGATCAGTACCTCGGTCGCTGCGACGAGTGCGTTGACCGTCAACAAACCGAGCGACGGGGGGCAGTCGATGAGGATGAAGTCGGCGTCGATGCCGGAGAGTTCCTCCACCGACAGCGCCGTCTTGAGGCGACCTTCGCGGGCCACCATCGACACCAACTCGATCTCGGCGCCGGCGAGGTCGATGGTCGCCGGAATGCAGAACAACCGGTCGCTGTGCGGACTCTTCTGCACTGCGTCCTTGGCGCTCACTTCACCGATGAGGACCTCGTAGCTCGACGGCACACCCGAGTGATGCTCGACGCCCAACGCCGTGCTGGCGTTGCCCTGAGGGTCCAGATCGACCACCAGAACCGTCAGTCCTTGGAGGGCCAGCGCGGCGGCCAGGTTCACGGCAGTCGTCGTCTTCCCGACGCCACCCTTCTGATTGGCGATCGTCAGCATGCGTCGCTTCGCCGGCTTCGGCAGCGACACCGATCCGGGATGCAGAACCTGGCTGGCTCGATGCGCCGCAGCGCCGATGGGGGTGTCGTTCGGAGAGATCGCGTTGGTGTACTCGAACCCGGAGCTGGCCGCCACCCCCGACTGTTTCCCCGAGTTGCTCGACGCGTTCTTCTTGGACGCTGTTTCACGTGAAACAGCGGGATCGGACCCACCCGACATATGTGCTCCTTAGTGCGGAACTGACTGTGTTCAATACGATCGATCGGGTCGAGCGCGGGACGTGTGAGCCCACGATCGAAATCAGTGACGACTCAGTCTCCGCGGCTCACGCACCGCTCTGACGACGATGGTGGGAGTGGGCAACAGACCCACTCCGCACTCCACTACCTCCAGCTTGCCAGCACCCATCCGGGTGAGGGAAGTCCGGTCGCGTTCGATCTCTTCGCCGGCGCTCGATCCCTTCAGAGCCAGCATCCGCCCGTGCTCGTGGACCAGAGGGAGCGACCACTTTGCGAGTTTCTCCAATGGCGCCACCGCCCTCGACGTGACCACATCGGCACCGCCGGCTTCCTTCTTGACGCCGGGCTGTTCCGCGCGACCGCGCACGACCAAGATATTCAGATCGTGTTCCTCGATGAACTCTGCGAGATAGACGGTTCGGCGGAGGAGGGGCTCGACGAGGGTCACCCGCAAATCGGGCCGCGCGATTGCCAACGGGATACCGGGCAAGCCAGCACCGCTGCCGATATCGACGACGGTCTCGCCTTCGTCGATGAGCTCACCGATCGCCGCGCAGTTGAGGATGTGCCGCTCCCAGAGCCGTGGAACTTCACGCGGTCCGATGAGTCCTCGTTCGACGCCGGCCGTAGCCAACGAGTCGTGGTACCTCCGTGCCAACTCGAGCCGATCACCGAAGATCTGCTCCGCCACGGCCGTCAACTGATTGCTATCCGAGCCTTCTTGTTCCACGTGAAACATCTTCCCGTGCCCGGGCACCGAACGCCAAACGACATCGCTGTAACTCGATCGAATCGACGTGGAACCGCCGAGATCCGGTACCAACGCGACCGACAGTGGGCGGTGGCGTAGCGATCCACGACGAGTGGAGCCGTCCCTATTCTCGGCGTGGGCGGACCATCCGGATCGATCTCCCGTTTGTTCGGGCCCGAAGATCTCCCGACCCCGCACGGTTGGACAGACCACCACTCCCGAGGCTCCGCCAGTTGGTCCGGTCGCGACTGGGGGTGTCTCATGCCCCGCTGTTTCACGTGAAACTGCTTTGCCATTGCCTCACTATCTTCAGTGCCGCGTGACGAATCGGTGACGTATTCAGCGTTGACTCTCAGGGATCTCGACAGCAGTTATCGGTGTCGGCAGATCGGTTCATACATGCTCGGACGACAGGTAACCGAACCTCACAAATCAGGTACTCGGTCCAACGTGCGTAGTACCGACCGAACCTCTACCCCGAGTGGCTGACGCCATTCGCAATCGAACACATTCATGTCTGCGTCCGGCTGGCGAGGTATGACTGATCGGCCTGTGGATGTTTCACGTGAAACTACGTACGTGTACGAGTCCACGTTTCTGGAAGGAGTTGATCGACAGCCGGAAGCCGGTGGAGATCTGAACGAATACCTGTCAATCACGTAGACCGGTCCGGGCACTTAGATGCCATGACCCACCTAGTCGGGGGAGAGCCCGAGACGCGCCTCCATTCTCGGTCGCGTCCCGATCGAACGGGGCATCGTTTCGGTGCATCCGAACTTACACGTCGTCCGGGTTCACGGAGGTCTCGATTTCCCACGAGCTCAGCGGTCCCACACATTCGTACTCTCGAAAGTTCGTCGTCCGGACATTCGTCATGTCGATCCCAGCCTCCGAATTGAGATACCCAAGATTCTCGATCAGCAACCGTCGTCGGGACGTCAGGTCGCCCGCCGCGTTGCCCGGATGAAGACGAACACATCCGGGTTTTCGGTAGCGCAGTCCCTGAAGCTCGATCGCCGCGGATACATCCACCATCGAGATGACGTCGATCGGGCGTCGTCGATTCTTCGTAGACCGGTAATACCTACCCGCGCAACTTCCATCGATTGTGGGATGAAGAGTCACGGACTCGTCGATTGCGTGAACCGTCGAGAGCCGCTCGGTAGCGTCGCCCAATCCGACAAGACCGACTGGACCCAGATTCGATCCTTCCCTGAAGTCGGATGGTTTGAGGCATCCATGATCGCCCGCAATGTTTCACGTGAAACTGCACCGACTCCAGACCGTGTCGATCCGGCACTCAGATCTCGGAACCTAGTGAGGGCTCTGGAGATCGTTCTACCCCAACCCTACGGATAGAACGACAGTCCTCGAATCCAGAACTCAGACGGGCGTATCGGCAACAGTTCGTTCACCTCGCATCCCGCCTGTTTCACGTGAAACAAACGCGACCGACGCGAGCAACAGGCAAGAAAGACACCATCGACTTTGCCGTCACAGTGACGAAAGCGCAGTGCATGACTGATCTCGAGAATCCGGCGAGAAAATCGATCGCAACCCGCGCCGACACCAGTCGTCGTCGAGCAAATTACATCGATGACATTCGACCGATGGATCTACTACGTCCGGATACGACGATGGCCCCCACCGAAGTGAGGGCCATCGACTGGGGACGCTCTGTTACGCCTTGACGACAACTACTCGTCGAGCCGGCTCGACGCCGGTACTTTCGCTCGCGACGCCGTCGATCTTGGCGACCGCGTCGTGCACGATCTTTCGCTCGAACGGAGTCATCGGGGTCAGCTCTTCGCGCTCACCGGATTCGAGTACACGACGCGCAGCTTCGGCACCGAGGTTGCCGAGTTCGGTGCGCCGGTTGGCACGCCAGCCGGCGACGTCGAGCATCAGCTTGCTGCGCTCGCCCGTCGACTGCTGGACCGCGAGCCGAGTCAGCTCCTGCAGTGCATCGAGAACCTCACCCTTGCGCCCGACGAGCTTGGCGAGATCGTCGCCGCCGTCGATGCTGACGATGGCGCGGTCACCCTCCACGTCCAGATCGATGTCGCCGTCGAAGTCCAGGACGTCGAGGAGTTGCTCGAGGTAATCGCCGGCGATCTCGCCTTCCTCGACGAGGTAGTCCTCGTCGTCCTCGTCGTCGTCATCCGACTCGTCGTCGGTCTTGTCCTCGACGACGCCCGAGTCCTCGGACTTCTCGACCACGGGAGTCTCGTCTGCCTCCACGTCGACTGCACTCACCTGATCGGCCTCGACCACCACGTCACTTGCTCCATCCCCGGATACCGCACCGGCTGTCTGCACTTCGTCGTTCTGAGCTTCTTCTACGTCCGCTGCCATGTTCGTCCTTCTCTCGACGCGTCGGTCAGCGCCGCTTGCGCTTGGTCGACTTGTTCCGGTTCGCCTGCGGTCTCGGTTTGGCCGGCGATGCGGCACCGGTCGTCGAACCGGCGATACTCTCACCGGTCTCGGCCGTCGTCGAATCACTCGTCGGCGTCATCTTCGAGAGCTTCGGGCGAGCGCCGGGCTTCGGCTTGGTGGTCGACACAGGCTTCACACCGGGCTTCGGCGCATTCTCGGAACGCTTCTCCACTGCGGCAGCGGCCTTGGCAGCTTCTTCCTTGTCGATCTTTCCGAACACCAGGTGCTGCTGCGCGTAGGTCCAGGTGTTGTTGCTGACCCAGTACAGCAGGATGGCGATGGGAAGCAGGGCACCGAACACCAGCACGCCGAGCGGGAACACGTACAGGGCGAGCTTGTTCATGATGGCGGACTGCGGGTTCGCTGCCGCAGCGGCGCTCTGACGGGCCACGGACGCACGCGAGTTCATGTGCGTCATGATCGCCGCGATGATCATCAGAGGAACGGACACCGCGACAATGACCCAGGTGGACGGAATGGTCGCGCCCGGTCCCACGGCGAATGCGTTGAGCTGGTCCTGCGGCATCGTGATCCACGCCGAAATCGGCGCACCGAACAGACGAGCGTCCAAGAAGGACTGCACGTCCGACACATTGAACGCGTAGTTGGACAGCTCGCGGTTCTCCTCGGGAGTCAATCCGAGCTGACCGAAGCCGGTACCGGTGCGGTTGAACGAGCGCAGCACGTGGAACAGGCCGATGAACACCGGTGCCTGCGCCAGCACCGGCAGGCAGCCCATCAGCGGATTGAAGCCGTGCTCCTTCTGGAGCTTCTGCATTTCGACGGCCATCTTCTGCTTGTCTTTGCCGTACTTCTTCTGCAGAGCCTTGATCTGCGGCTGTAGCTCCTGCATCTGTCGAGTGGTGCGGACCTGCTTGACGAAGGGCTTGTACAGAATCAGGCGGAGGGTGAAGACCAGGAAGACGACGGACAGTGCCCAGGCGAACCCATTGCTGGGATCCTGGAACACAAAGCCGAACACCTTGTGCCACACCCAGAGAATCCAGGCAACCGGGTAGTAAATGAAGTCGAGCACGGCTCTATGTACTCCTCTGTTCTTCCACTCGCGCGAGATCGTGGTGTTCTTCGGTTTCGGTCAGCTCGGTGACGGTCGCGCGCCACCTACCGGGTTCGGGCACCGGGTCCCAGCCTCCAGAGTGCCAGGGAGCACATTTGAGGAGGCGGACGACTGCCAGCAACGAGCCCTTCATCATCCCGTGCACCTGGAGCGCCTCGATGGCGTACTCACTACAGGTGGGGGAGAAGCGACAGGTGGGAGGCCTCATCGGGGACACGTACGTCCGGTACAACCCGATGAAGTAGACGAGTGTTCGAGCAGGAATGGAACGAAGGTTGCCCATGAATGTCATGACGGCGGACCCTTCGGAGCTTCGAGAAGACCGAGCTTCTTCAATCCTGAACGCAGTTGAATCAGTAGATCTGTCGAGGACGCTCTCGCGGCTCCGGGCAGTGCGCGGATCACCACGTCGGTGGTCTCGGGGAGTTCACCGATGACGTCGGTACAGATATGCCGAAGCCGGCGCGCAACTCGATGACGAGTTACGGCCGGCCCGACTGCCTTGCTGACGATCAATCCGAATCGTGGACCACGAACAGTAGATGCGATGTCCTGTTCGTCACGCACGACGGCGTGAACCACAAGATCCGATCTACCCATTCGGCGTCCTCGACGCACCGCTACGGAGAAATCACGTGCTCGGTGTAGTCGATTCGGCTCAGGAAGCATCCCGAGCTCCAAGCTTCGGACGAACAGATATCAGGCTGTGAGTTCTTTACGGCCCTTGCCGCGACGTGCGGAAACGATTGCACGACCCGCACGGGTACGCATACGAAGACGGAAGCCATGAACGCGCGCGCGGCGGCGATTGTTCGGCTGGAACGTCCGCTTGCCCTTGGCCACGGTCAACACTCCTCGAGATTGAAAAGACGCCGTTCGTCGGCGCCTGCTGGAAAGGTACTCAGCGAGTCCGGATGGACTTGCTTGCCTCCCGAGCGAGAAATCCGAGTGAAGACAGACTGTAAGCAGCCAGCAAGCATCGGCCACCTCGCTATTGGGTGACTGTTCGAGAGTACTGATCGAGTCACCGCCGGTCAAACTCGCTCTCGAGCGAACAGTGCCGTCGTTCATACACAGGCAGCGTCCGTTTCCGGCCGCGGACGGTGTGATGTACGTCGAAATCGCCACCGGACGGCCGCTCGCTCCGACGCACGTCCTCCGATTGCACTACAGACAGTTGGCATCGGTGCAGGTCAGACTGGCGTAATTGCCATAGCACGAGCCGGAACGCGTTCTGGGGTCACATCGGTGTCGTTTATCCACACCTGTGGATAATTGTGTGGAAACACAGTTCAGGTGGCATATTCGTACCTTGCGGGGTCCATCCACGGACCCTGGTCTCGGCCGCAGCGACGCACGAACGACGACGCTATCCGACGACGTTGCCGCGCGGGTACGAAACGGCGCGCGGATTCCTGCGTCGAACACCGCCCGAGACCAATGCTCGATGACGGAGGGCCCAACGTGAACGACGATCCGGATGCGCTCGCGCGCATCTGGCCCGAGGTGGTCGCGGAGCTCACATCCGACCGACACAGTGGGTCTCCGCTGACCAAAGGCCAGAAGGCCTGGCTCGCTCTGGTCAAACCGCTGACCTTGACGCAGGGGTTCGCGCTGCTCGCAGTGCCGTCGACTTTCGCGCAGGAAGCGATCGAACGAGATCTTCGCGAACCCATCCTCGGCGCCCTCGGGCGTCATCTGGGACAGGGTGTCGAGGGACTCGGCGTTCGCATCTCCGCTCCCGAGGACGAGAAGATCGACTCCGAGCGATCGACGTATCCCGATGCCGCCAGCTCTCCGACGTACCGGCGCCGCGTCCTGACCAGCAGAGACGACGAGCCGTCGGATTCCGAGACGGCCGACTACGAAGAGGTCGACGACGAACGCGAAGCTCTCGCCAGCGTCCAGAACTCGTGGCCGACGTACTTCACGAAACCTCCCGACTCGACGCCTCCGTCCTCGGGTGCCAACAGCCTCAACTCGAAGTACACCTTCGACACCTTCGTCATCGGTGCCTCCAATCGGTTCGCCCACGCAGCTGCGGTGGCGATCGCCGAAGCACCTGCTCGCGCGTACAACCCGCTGTTCGTGTGGGGGGCGTCGGGTCTGGGCAAGACTCACCTCCTGCACGCGGCCGGGCACTACGCGCAGCGCCTGTTCCCGGGCATGCGCGTCAAGTACGTCTCCACCGAGGAATTCACCAACGACTTCATCAACAGTCTTCGTGACGACCGCAAAGTGGCGTTCAAGCGCCGCTACCGGGAGACCGACGTGCTGCTGGTCGACGACATCCAGTTCATCGAGGGCAAGGAAGGCATCCAGGAGGAGTTCTTCCACACCTTCAACACCTTGCACAACGCGAACAAACAGATCGTCGTGTCCTCCGACCGCCCACCCAAGCAGTTGGCCACCCTCGAGGAACGGCTTCGTACTCGCTTCGAGTGGGGCTTGATCACCGATGTGCAGCCACCCGAGCTCGAGACGCGGATCGCCATTCTGAGCAAGAAGGCTCGGATGGACCGGCTCGATGTGCCACACGACGTGCTCGAGCTCATCGCCAGCCGAATCGAACGCAACATTCGTGAGCTCGAAGGCGCCCTCATTCGAGTGACGGCGTTCGCATCGCTGAACGGACAAGCCCTCGACCTCACTCTGGCCGAGGTGGTTCTCCGCGATCTCATCCCCGATTCGTCGAGTCTCGAGATCAATGCGGCGACGATCATGGCTGTCACAGCGGAGTACTTCAACACCTCCATCGAGGACCTGTGCGGGCCGGGCAAGGCCCGAGCACTGGCCATGGCCAGGCAGATCGCGATGTATCTCTGCCGCGAGCTCACCGATCTGTCGTTGCCCAAGATCGGGCAGACGTTCGGTCGGGATCACACGACGGTGATGTACGCGGACAAGAAGATTCGCAAGGAGATGACCGAGCGCCGCAAGGTGTACGACCAGGTACAGGAGCTCACTGCGCGGATCAAGCAGCGCTCCAAGCGGTAGCCACCGAAGACCGACGGACTCCGAGAAGACGGCACCGAATCCCATCGAGGGTTCGGTGCCGTTGCTGTTTCCGGTCGTTCGTCGGACCGATTCTCGACGCGTATTCGGTGAGTTTTCGAGCCGTCGACCATTGATTCACACCTGTGGATAACCATGTGGACAACATCGAAGTTCTGGGGATGGAATGTGGGCGCCTGTGCACCGATGTGATTCGTGCACAGGCAGCCGCGCGTCAATCACGTATTGGTCCCGAGTTCATCCCCACGACACCACGCTCGGCCACCAGCGGATCGAACGGTCCGTGCACAGATTCCACAGGACCTATTAATACTTCTGTTTTCTCCTTGAAAGAACTTCTTTGAAAACAGGTGTTGGGGAACGATCCGTTCACAGGCCCTCCGAGAACCCCCGAATCCCACCTTCGACGCGAGCCTCGCGCTTTCGTCTTCGCTTCGGAGGGCATACGGTGTGCTTGCGCTGGATGTGCCACACTCGTCGTTGCAGCGGTTCGAGCCGCAACCTTCGTGGTTGCACCGCTCCGGCCGTAACGCCGAACACCACCGAACGAGAGGAAATGCCGAGCGATGGAGCTTGGAAGTTTGAAGTTTCGCGTTGCTCGTGAAGATTTTTCCGATTCCGTCGCGTGGGTAGCCCGCAGCCTGCCGTCTCGGCCGCCCGTTCCCGTTCTCGGTGGAGTTCTTCTCGCTGCCGACGAGCAGGGTCTGACGGTTTCCGGATTCGACTACGAGGTCTCCGCTCAGGTCAAGGTGTCGGCGGAGGTTGCCACTGCAGGCCGAGTTCTGGTGTCGGGCAAGCTACTTGCCGATATCACGAAGTCGTTGCCCAACAAGCCGGTCGACGTCACGGTCGACGGGACCCGCGTTCTGGTCAACTGCGGAAGTGCCAAGTTCTCGCTGCCCACGATGCCGGTGGAGGACTACCCGCAGCTCCCCGAGTTGCCCAGCAACACCGGCTCGCTGGCCGGTGATGTCTTCTCCGAGGCAATCGCCCAGGTCGCCATCGCTGCGGGCAAGGACGACACGCTTCCGATGCTCACCGGTATCCGCGTGGAGATCGACGGCACCAACGTCGTTCTCGCGGCCACCGACCGTTTCCGGTTGGCGGTTCGTGAGGTGGAGTGGGCTCCCGCCGGTGCAGACACCACCACCGCGGTGCTCATCCCGGCCAAGACTTTGTCCGAATCGGCAAAGACTCTGGGCGGCAACTCCGGCTCACCGGTGGAACTGGCCCTCGGTTCCGGCTCGTCCATCGGTAGCGACGGTTTGCTGGGCATCGTCAGTGACGGGCGCCGCACCACGACCAGGTTGCTCGACGCAGAGTTCCCGAAGTTCCGTCAGTTGCTGCCCGCCGAACACACTGCGGTGGCGACCCTCGACATCGCCTCGCTGGTCGAGGCCATCAAGCGTGTCGCTCTCGTTGCCGAGCGTGGTGCGCAGGTGCGCCTGGAATTCAACTCCGACGGCGTGTTGCTGTCCGCAGGTGGCGACGACGCCGGCCGCGCCGAGGAAGCTCTGCCTGCCGACTTCCAGGGCGAGGCACTGACCATCGCCTTCAATCCGGGATACCTCATCGACGGGTTGTCCTCGCTGCACAGCGAGAAGGTCACCTTCGGATTCACGACGCCGAGCCGGCCTGCAGTGCTGCGGCCGACCTCCGACGAGGAACTGGTGCCCGACGACGCAGGCAAGTTCGCGGCGCCGAAGTCCGAATACACGTATCTGCTGATGCCCGTCAGGCTGCCGGGCTGATCCTGCCTGGTTACTGTTGAATCCGCGGGAATCTCCGCACCTGACACAGACAAGGACGCGTCATCATGCAGCTCGGCTTGGTCGGTCTCGGAAAAATGGGTTTCAACATGCGCGAGAGATTGCGCGAGCACGGTCACGAGGTGATCGGCTACGACCCCCGACCCGAGGTGACCGATACCCCGTCACTGGCCGGGCTGGCGCAATCGTTGACGGCGCCCCGGGTGGTGTGGGTGATGGTCCCGTCCGGTCAGATCACCCGCGACACCGTCAACGGCCTTGCGGATGTGCTCGAGCCAGGCGATCTGGTGATCGACGGTGGCAATTCACGCTTCACCGATGACAAGCCCAACGCAGAGTTGTTGGACGCCAAGGGAATCGGTTACATCGACGCCGGAGTATCCGGCGGGGTCTGGGGCCTGAAGAACGGCTACGGCTTGATGGTCGGCGGCCAGGACGAGCACGTCGCCAGAGCGATGCCGATCTTCGACGCGTTGCGTCCCGAGGGCGAGCGCGCGGACGGTTTCGTGCATGCCGGCCCGGTCGGTGCCGGTCACTACTCGAAAATGGTGCACAACGGTATCGAATACGGGTTGATGCAGGCCTATGCCGAGGGGTACGAGATCCTCGAAGCCGAAGAGCTCGTGCAGGATGTGCAAGGCGTGCTGCGGGCCTGGAGCAAGGGCACGGTCGTGCGGTCGTGGCTGCTCGACCTGCTGGTCGAAGCTCTTGGTCAGGATCCGGAGTTCAGTGAGATCTCCGGGTACACCGAGGACTCCGGTGAGGGTCGCTGGACCGTCGAGGAAGCCATCCGTCATGCCGTCCCTGCGCCGGTGATCTCCGCGGCATTGTTCGCCAGATTTGCTTCGCGGCAAGAGGATTCGCCTGCCATGAAGGCTGTCTCTGCCCTTCGGAACCAGTTCGGCGGGCATGCGGTCAAGAAGGCCGACGCCGACGAGACCCTGCGCGCCCCGGCGCCGAAGAACACCGAGTAAGTGTTCGTCCGGTCTCTGCAGCTACACGACTTCCGATCCTGGGACGACCTCACGGTCGACCTCGGACCGGGCTCGACCGTGTTCGTAGGGCCCAACGGACACGGCAAAACCAATCTGCTCGAGTCGCTCAACTATCTGTCGACGTTGTCCTCTCATCGTGTGTCCTCGGACGCCCCCATGATCCGGGCAGGCGCCGCCAAAGCGTTCGTGGGCAGTGCCGTGGTCAATCACGGTCGCGAATTGATCATCGACGTCGAGCTGCTCGAAGGCCGGGCCAACAAGGCTCGGATGAACAGGTCGCCGCTGCGTCGCCCACGCGAGATCCTGGGCGTGTTGCAGAGTGTGTTGTTCGCTCCCGAGGATCTCTCGCTCGTCCGCGGTGATCCCGGTGAGCGCCGACGGTATCTCGACGAGCTGCTGACCACTCGAATTCCTCGAATGGCCACTGTCCGTGCCGATTACGACAAGGTACTGCGGCAACGGTCGGCTCTGCTCAAGACCGCGAGTGGATCGTTGCGCCGCGGTTCGTCGTCGGGTGACGGCGCCAGTGCACTTGCCACCCTCGACGTCTGGGACGGGCACCTCGCGGCGCACGGTGCTCGATTGCTCGCTGCCAGAATATCTTTGGTGCACGAGCTGATGCCTTTCGTACAACAGGCCTACAGCTCGATCGCGCCGGAATCGCGGTTGGCCGCAGTCGCCTATCGCTGCAGTCTGGCCGATGCGCTCCCGCCGGAATTCTCCGATGCCGATCGTGCACCGGAACCCGACGACACCGAGGTGCTGGAAGCTGCGTTCCTGCATCAGCTTTCGGTGATGAGACAGCGCGAGATCGAACGCGGGGTGTGTCTGGTGGGACCGCACCGCGACGACTTGGAATTGATGCTCGGTGATCAACCGACGAAAGGGTTTGCGAGCCATGGTGAGTCGTGGTCGTACGCACTGTCGTTGCGGCTCGGGTCGTTCGCGTTGCTGCGGGAAGACGGTACCGACCCGGTCCTGATGCTCGACGACGTGTTCGCCGAGCTCGACCGCAAGAGGCGCGCGGCGTTGGCGACCGTGGCCGCCGGCGCAGAGCAGGTGCTCATCACGGCGGCGGTACCGGAGGACGTACCTCCCGAACTCGATGCTCGGCGGTACGGGGTCGAAGCGACGCAGAGTTCGGATTCCGGTGCAGCAGGACGTATCTCGCGCATCTCGGACCTGTCGGCCGATACCGGTACCGCAGCGTCGGAAGGTGAGGTTCGATGACCGACGACGAGGCAACGCCCACAGGTAACGGTGAGGTACCGGAACTGAAAGGTGTCGATCTGGCGCGTCGAGCACTCGAGGACGCCCGGGCCGCAGCCAAGGCCAGTGGCAAATCGGTGGGGCAGGGACGGTCGTCGCCCACCGGCGGGGTACGAGCACTGCGGGGGCGTCGTCGACGCGGTTGGTCGGGAGCCGGGCCGGACGACCGTGATCCGCAGGCGTTCGGGGCCTTGGCGAACTCGATCGCGTCCAAGCGTGGGTGGTCGGCCAAGGTGTCCGAGGGCGCTGTGTTGGGCCGGTGGCCCAGCGTGGTCGGCGAGGACATCTCGGCTCATGCGGAGCCCACCGGTCTCAAGGACGGCGTGTTGAGTATTTCGGCGGAGTCCACGGCGTGGGCGACGCAGTTGAGGCTGATGCAGTCGCAGATTCTGGCCAAGATCGCCGCCGCCGTCGGTCACGGTGTGGTGACGTCTCTGCGCATCACCGGTCCGACGACGCAGAGCTGGAGAAAAGGTGAGCGTCACGTGCGCGGGCGGGGCCCGCGCGACACGTACGGATAGTGAGACGTCCCAACGTATGCTTTTCGAA
>NZ_NOZF01000185.1:0-27363 GCF_002258565.1 Rhodococcus sp. 05-2254-6 | reverse complement strand
ACGGTTCGCCGTCGCGGGATCGACCGCGAAGAACACGATCGAGGGCGCGTCCGACGGCAGAGGGTTCACGGACTCGGCGAGTTCCCGCTCGGTGGCACCGTGCAGTCGGACGACCCGATCCAGTGGCAGACTCGACCACCAACCGCCGTCGTCGCCCGTCGGAACGGACGCCGGAGTCGTCGCCGCAGCAGCGGAATGGTTGTGCACGCACGCCGAGATGGCGGTGTGGGTCATCGGAGACGGAGCGTCGGGCATGGATCGGTTCCCGTCGGTGTCGGTGCGTGCACCCGCAGTGCCCACCGGCGTCAGCACGGTTCTCGATCGCTTTCGCCCACTGAGCTATCCACCGATCGCCGGACATCCGCACCCGGCCAGTGATCCGGAGAAGCGCTTGTACCGAGCGCTGGACGTGCACGAGTGGGCCACCGGAAGGGAGCACAATCGCTCGATTCGGCTCGGCGAGCTCAGCAGACCGTTCACCGTCGACGTACTGTGGCGCACCGAGAAGATCGTCGTGGAAATCGACGGCAGCGAACACCGCGCACCCGAACGTTTCGCCGAGGACCGCGTCCGTGACAACGAGCTGCAGACACACGGCTACATGGTGCTGCGCTTCACCAATGCTCAGGTGATCGACGATCCGCAACGTGCGGTCGCTACCATCCGCGAGGCAGTATCGAGAAGACGATCGAAGGGGGATCCTCGATGAGTACCGAAGACCTGAACGGGACCGAAGCGGCTGTGCTGCTCGTCCTGATGGCCGAGGCAAGTCCGGTCAAGAATTCCGAACTCAGAGCGATGGGCCCCGAGCTCGCGAAGCCGTCCCGCGACAAGCTGAAGAACGCCGGTCTGATCGAAGTGAATTCATCTGTGCGCCCGATGACACTCGAACTCACCGACAAGGGGTGGCGCACCTGCGGCGACCTCATCGGCGGTGAACCTCCGGCTCGATCGACCGGCGCAGGAAAGGCCATGTTCACCGTGTTGGCGGGGTTGCGTAGGTGGCTCGATCGCACCGACAGCCGCCCGGCGGATGTGTTCTCACCCCGATCGGACGAGCCTGCACCCGTCGAGAGGACCGACACGACCGTCGACATCGAAGCCTCGATTCGCGCGGCCTACGCACGGCTCGCCCGCGAACCCGGCAGCACCGTTCGACTCTCCAGGCTGCGAAACGAGTTGCGCGACATACACAGAAGCGATCTCGACGACGCCCTGGCGCGTCTGCGTCGTGCGGCGGACGTCTCGTTGATTCCCGAAGAGAATCAGAAGACCCTGACCGACGAGGAACGCGCTGCGGCCGTTGTCGTCGGTAACCAGCAGAACCACCTTCTCTCGATCGAACCATGATGGGCGTTGAGTCGACGATGACGGACAGCGAGCAGATCCGAGCTCTCGAATCGGTGCGGTTGAGCTGGGCACCGACCCCCGACGACGTGTGGCGTTCGCAGTCGAACGTGCACGTGCCGGGAATGCACGAACGTGTGTTCCTCGAGGTGATGAATGCCTACGACGACGCGGACGCCTCCGACGACGCCAGTCCGCTGGGCGTCGTCGTGCGCGGCCCGGCCGGTTCGGGCAAGACACACCTGCTCGGCCAGGTACGAGAAGAAGTGCAGCTCAAGGGCGGCTACTTCTTCCTGATCAGGTTGCTCGACGCCGCTGGATTCTGGCGCTCGACGCTGATGGGGATGCTCGACGACCTGATGCGTCCGTCCGGCCGCGGATCGGACAGCCAGCTCGCACTACTCCTCCGACGCCTGTGCGAGATCGGCGAGATCCCCGACGATCAGCGCGCAAAGATCATGGGCGAGAACATGATCGACGCGGACACGTTGAACGACTTCGTCACTGCGGTCTACAAGGTCCACCCCCGCCATCGACGGACGTCGCAGCACACGTTGCGCGCGCTCGTGCTGTCCATCGCCCCCGACTCGGCCGTTCAAGATCTCGGTGACGCGTACCTGCAGTCGATCGACGACGTCGATCCCGACGAGTTCTCGGCCTGGGGCATTCGCCGGGCCGAGCTCGGCCATCAGGGCATCGCCGAGAACATCTCGCGCCTGCTCGCCATCACCGGTCCGACGATTCTCGCGATCGACCAGATCGACACGCTCGTGGCGCAGTCTCGTACCGGATCGGATCAGGAGTTCGCCGACGCGCAGGAAGACAAGGTCGTCGAACAGCTCGCGCACGGTTTGATGTCGCTGCGTGAGACCCTCCCTCGCACAGCCTCGGTCCTCTCCGCGCTGTCGAGCGCCTGGGAACTGATCGCCGCGCGCGGAGTCGCGCCGATGCGTGACCGTTTCCGAGTCACACAGTCGCTCAAGCCGATTCCCTCGTCGGACATCGGCCGCCTGCTTCTCGGACGACGTCTGGCAGCATGCTTCCTCGAAGCCGGGTTCGTCCCTCCTCACCCCACGTGGCCGGTCGCGCCCAACGCGTTCGAGCAGGCTCCGGACTTCACTCCGCGCCAGCTTCTCATCGCCGTCGACCGGCACATCAGGCACTGCCTCGACACCGGCGTCGCGTCGGAGTTGGAGAGCTTCACCGACAGGTCGGGTCCGACCGATGCGCCGGACCTACCCCAAGCACGGGTCGACGAGCTCGACATCCTCGACGATCGCTACAAGCAACTGCGCGAGCAGGTCGACGTCTCGGTTCCACTGCGACCCGACAGCGAGGACTCGATCGTTCCGGCACTGCTGTCGGCGGGATTGACCGCGTGGATTCACGAGCATCAGTCGTCCGACGACAGCCTGGCCCAGGACCCACCGCCGAGCGGCAAGCCCGCGCTGCACGCCCGCCTGCGCCACACAGTCGACACCGATACCGACGACGAGGAGCACTGGTGCTTCCGCGCGGTCACGTCCGGCAACGCCCGCGCCGCGCTGGCACGAGTCGAGCGAGCAGTGACAACGGCTGGCCTGCGCATCGACATGCCGAGGCGACGGTTGATCCTGATCAGAAACGAGCCGTGGCCGAACGGCGCGAAGACCGAGCAGACGATCGCGGCCTTGCGCCGCGCCGGAGGCATCGTGGTGCCCTTCGGCGACGAGGACCGCAGGGCGCTGGCGGCGTTGTCGATCCTGTTGGCCGAGAACTCCCCCGCGCTCACGTCCTGGCTGCTCGCACGTAAGCCGGCACACGATGTCGAACTCTTCGGGGCTGTTCTTCCCGCTGTGAGTGTCGTCGACGACGACACCGCCCTCATCGAACCCGAGATTCCGAGCGTTGCCGCGCAGCCCGCCGCGGCGCGGCGACCGTCCATCGTGGTCGGTGCCGAACTGAGCACCGGCGCGGACGTCGCCATTCCACTCGAAGCGCTGCGCAAGCACACGGCGATCTTCGCGGGGTCCGGCTCGGGCAAGACGGTTCTGATCCGCCGATTGGTGGAAGAGTGCGCCCTGCAGGGTGTTTCGGCGATCGTGCTGGACGTCAACAACGACCTCGCTCGGCTCGGCACCGCATGGCCCGAGGACGAGAGGACCTGGCCACCGGGTGACGAGGCCAAGGCAACGGCGTACCTGCGCGACACCGACGTCGTGGTGTGGACGCCGCGCAAGTCCGCCGGTCGTCCGCTCAGCTTCCAGCCCCTTCCCGACTTCGCCAGTGTCGTGGGTGACGCGGACGAGTTCGAGGCCTCGGTCGAGTCCGCCTTGGCCTCGCTCGAACCGGCCGCAGGTGTACTCGGCACGTCGCAGAAGGCCAAACATGGTCGAGCAGTACTGAAGTCGGCCCTCGATCAGTTCGGTCGTCGTCCGCAGGGCGGGGATCTGTCCGACTTTATCGACCTGTTGGAAGAGTTCCCCGAGGACGCGAGCGAGATGCGCGACGCGGTCCGCATCGCTGCCGGTCTGGCCGAGAACCTCAAGGCCGCCGCCGCAAACGATCCGATGTTCGCCGGCGCGGGCACGCCGGTCGATCCTGCTGTTCTGCTGACTCCTGCCGAGGGTAAGAAAGCCCGGGTATCGGTGATCAACCTCGCGGGCCTGACCACCGACGAGCAGAAGCAGAGCTTCGTCAACCAACTCCAGATGGGGCTGTTCGCCTGGATCAAGAAGAACCCCGCCGGCGACCGGCCCCTCGGTGGACTGTTCGTCATGGACGAGGCGCAGAACTTCGCGCCGTCCGACCGGAGCACCGCGGCCACCCACAGCACCCTGGCCCTGGCGTCACAGGCACGCAAGTACGGACTGGGCCTGGTGTTCGCCACGCAATCCCCGAAGGGCCTGCACAACCGCATCGCTGGCAATGCGTCGACTCAGTTCTACGGCCTGCTCAACAGCCCATCGCAGGTCGATGCGGCCAAGGAGATGGCGCGGGTGAAAGGTGGCTCGGTTCCCGACGTCGGACGCCTGCCTGCCGGTCAGTTCTACGCGGCCGTGGAGGGCGCAGAGTTTCGTCGTACGGCCACCCCGCTGTGCCTGTCCTACCATCCGAAGAGTCCGCCGACCGAGGAAGAGGTCATCGAGCTGGCGCGCCAGTCGTGACGCCCTCGACAGTGGCACACTGGATTCGATGAAAACCCTCGCACGCGGGGAGAACTGCCCCGCTCCTGCCGGTCCCCTGACGGTGACGCTCGCGGCGTCGACCTCGGTCGATGTCTCCGCGCTGCTTCTGGGGCCGGACGGGCGGGTGCGTTCGGACGCGGACCTGGTGTTCTACAACCAGCCATCAGCCCCCGGTGTCGAGTATCGCCGTGCATCGACCGGGCACCTGCTGATGTTCGACGCCACCGCCGTCCCCGCCGGCGTCGATACCGTGGCCGTGGCGGCGTCTCTCGACGGAACGGGGCCGGCCACATTCGCGGCTGCGGGACCGACGGCGGTGACGGTGTCCGATGCGTCGAACACAGCGCTGGTGGCATTCGCTGCCGATGCACTCGGAGACGAGAGCGCGCTGGTGTGTCTCGAGTTCTACCGCCGCGGCGAGCAGTGGAAGATCCGTGCCGTCGGCCAGGGTTATGCAGATGGCCTGGCGGGGTTGGCCACGGCCTTCGGTATCAGCATCGAAACGGACGAGCGACCGGTGCCCGCCGAGCCGTCCTCACCCATCACCGATCCCACCGTGAATTCACCCGTCCCTCGAGGAGTTCTGGCCATGAGAAGTGAACTGTTCACGCCCGCCCACGCCGAGGTTCCCGGTTCGGGTATTCAGAAGCAGGGCAGCAAGATGTGCCGCATCGGGATGAACGGCGACGTGATGGCCCGGGCCGGTTCGATGGTCGCGTATCAGGGCAATCTGCAGTTCGAGGCCAAGGGCTCGGGTGGCATCGGCCGGGCGCTCAAGCAGGCGCTCTCGGGCGAGGGTGTCCCTCTGATGAAAGTCACGGGTCAGGGCGACCTCTTCCTCGCCAATGCCGCACAGGACGTGCACCTCATCGATCTGGACGGTACCGACGGGTTGACCATCAACGGTGCCAACGTTCTCGCCTTCGAGAGTTCACTGAGTTACGACATCAAACGTGTACAGGGAGCTGCAGCGGGCGGTAACGCGGGCTTCTTCAACTGTGTCTTCTCCGGGCGCGGTCGGATCGCCATCACGACCGACGGGATTCCGGTGGTGCTGAACGTCGACCAGCCCACCTTCGCCGATCCGCAGGCTGCGGTCGCATGGTCGTCTTCCTTGCAGACGAGAGTCAAGAAGAACGATTCGTTCGGCCTCGGCACACTCATCGGGCGCACCACAGGAGAAAGATTCACCCTCGAGTTCGCGGGTCAGGGATTCGTCGTGGTTCAGCCGTCGGAGCAACCGCCGGGCGGACTGGTCGGCGGCAGCGGCAGCGGTGAACAGGCAGGCGTCGGCGGGGCACTCGGCGGCTTGTTGGGCAGATAGGCTGCGCGGCCGGAACACAGAAATGCCCGCTCCCAGGAAGGGAGCGGGCATTTGTGTGCAGGTACTACTTGGCCTTTTCGAGAACCTCGACCAGTCGCCAGTGCTTCGTGGCGGACAGCGGACGGGTCTCCATGAGCTGAACGCGATCGCCTACGCCGGCATCGCCCTTCTCGTCATGTGCCTTGACCTTGGTGGTGCGACGGATGATCTTGCTGTAGAGGGGGTGCTTGACCCTGTCCTCGAGCTCGACCACGATCGTCTTTTCCATCTTGTCGGATACGACGTAGCCGATCCGAACCTTACGGTTGTTGCGCTCTTCAGTCACAGTGTTTTCCTCGCTCATGCTGCGTCACCTGCTGTGTCCTCGGAAGGACCAGAGGCCAAGCCGAGCTCACGTTCACGAAGCACCGTGTAGATACGCGCGATTTCGTGGCGCACCACGCGCAGTCGACGGTTGTTGTCCAACTGGCCGGTAGCCATCTGGAAACGAAGGTTGAACAGCTCTTCCTTCGACTCACGCAGCTTGGTGACCAGCTCTTCACCGGTGAGCTCGCGGAGCTCTGCGGCTGGGGTTCCGGTAGCCATCAGAACTGCTCCTCCCTGGTGATGATGCGTGCCTTGATGGGCAGCTTGTGAATGGCGCGAGTCAGTGCCTCACGCGCGATGGTCTCGTCGGGGTACGACAGCTCGAAGAGCACACGACCCGGCTTGACGTTGGCGATCCACCACTCGGGCGAACCCTTACCGGAACCCATGCGGGTCTCGGCAGGCTTCTTGGTGAGCGGGCGGTCCGGGAAGATGTTGATCCAGACCTTGCCGCCACGCTTGATGTGGCGAGTGATCGCGATACGAGCGGACTCGATCTGACGGTTGGTGATGTAGGCGGGCTCGAGAGCCTGGATGCCGTAGTCACCGAATGTCACCTGAGTTCCGCCCTTGGCGGCACCCGAACGCTTCGGGTGGTGCTGCTTGCGGTGCTTGACCCGGCGGGGGATCAACATGCGTCAGCCCTCCTGAGTGGGCTCGGTCGAGGCCGGAGCCTCGGTTGCGGATGCCGCGCGGCCGGCCTCGGTGCTGGTCGCCGTGGTGCCCGAGGCACCGCTGCGACGCGGACGAGTGGGACGCTCACGACGGGGACGGTCTGCACCGGCGGCCGGAGCCGCAGCGGCAGCGAGTTCACGCCGTCCGCCGACGATGTCGCCCTTGTAGATCCAGACCTTCACGCCGATGCGGCCGAAGGTGGTCTTGGCCTCGTACAGTCCGTAGTCGATGTCGGCACGGAGGGTGTGCAGGGGAACGCGTCCCTCGCGGTAGAACTCCGAGCGCGACATTTCGGCGCCACCGAGACGGCCGGAGCACTGAACACGAATGCCCTTGACGTTCGGCTGACGCATGGCCGACTGGATGGCCTTACGCATTGCGCGACGGAATGCGACGCGGTTGCTGAGCTGCTCGGCAACACCCTGGGCCACGAGCTGAGCCTCGGACTCGGCGTTCTTGACCTCGAGGATGTTGAGCTGAACCTGCTTGCCGGTCAGCTTCTCGAGAGCTCCGCGGATGCGGTCGGCCTCGGCGCCACGACGACCGATGACGATGCCCGGACGTGCCGTGTGGATGTCCACGCGAACACGGTCACGGGTGCGCTCGATCTCGACCTTCGCGATGCCTGCGCGCTCCATGCCGGTGGCAAGAAGCTTGCGGATCTCGACGTCTTCCTTGACGTACTCCGAGTACTGCTTGTCTGCGTACCAGCGCGACTTCCAGTCAGTGGTGATACCCAAGCGGAAGCCGTGCGGGTTGATTTTCTGACCCACTACTGAGCCCCTTCCTTGGACGCCTGGCCCTTACGACGGTTGCGAGACGTTCCGCCGGTCTTGGGCAGGCTTTCGACGATCACCGTGATGTGGCTGGTGCGCTTGCGGATCCGGAATGCCCGGCCCTGAGCGCGCGGCTGGAATCGCTTGAGGGTTGCACCCTCGTCGACGAATGCAGTGGCGACGATCAGTGTGCTGGGATCGAGATCCAGGTTGTTCTCGGCGTTGGCCGCTGCGGAGGCGATCACCTTGGCGACCGGCTCGCTTGCTGCCTGCGGCGCGAACTTGAGGATGTTGAGCGCGTCCTCGACGGAGCGCCCGCGAACCAGATCCACGACGCGACGTGCCTTCATCGGCGTGACGCGAACGTGCTTCGCTACGGCCTTGGCAGTCGGATTGGCGGTGGGGGTGAAGTTGGTCATCGCCTCTTCGCCTTCCGGTCGTCCTTGATGTGACCCTTGAACGTGCGGGTCGGTGCGAATTCCCCGAGCTTGTGGCCGACCATGGAGTCGGACACGAACACCGGCACGTGCTTGCGACCGTCGTGGACGGCGAAAGTGTGACCGATGAAGTCGGGCAGGATTGTCGATCGACGGGACCAGGTCTTGATGACCTGCTTGGTTCCCTTGTCGTTCTGGACGTCAACCTTCGCGAGGAGGTGATCGTCTACGAACGGGCCTTTCTTCAGGCTGCGTGGCATTCTGAACTCCCTCCTAGCGCTTGTTCTTGCCGGTACGACGACGACGCACAATCAGCTTGTCGCTCGCCTTGTTCTTGCGGGTACGGCCTTCCGGCTGTCCCCAGGGGCTGACCGGGTGGCGTCCACCGGAGGTCTTGCCCTCGCCGCCACCGTGCGGGTGGTCGACCGGGTTCATCACGACACCACGAACGGTCGGGCGCTTGCCCTTCCAGCGCATGCGGCCGGCCTTGCCCCAGTTGATGTTCGACTGCTCGGCGTTGCCGACCTCGCCGACGGTAGCGCGGCAGCGCACGTCGACGCGACGGATTTCACCGGACGGCATACGCAGCGTGGCGTAGGGGCCTTCCTTACCGAGGAGCTGGATGCTCGCTCCGGCGGAGCGGGCCATCTTGGCGCCACCACCCGGACGGAGCTCGACCGCGTGGATGGTCGTACCCGTCGGGATGTTGCGCAGGGGCAGGTTGTTGCCGGGCTTGATGTCGGCATTGGCACCCTGCTCGATCGGCGAGCCCTGGGCGATGCCCTTGGGTGCGACGATGTAGCGCTTCTCGCCGTCTGCGAAGTGCAGCAGTGCGATGTTCGCGGTGCGGTTGGGGTCGTACTCGATGTGAGCGACCTTGGCCGGCACGCCGTCCTTGTCGTTGCGACGGAAGTCGATGAGACGGTACGCACGCTTGTGACCGCCACCCTTGTGTCGGGTGGTGATACGACCGTGTGCGTTACGTCCACCGCGACCGTGCAGCGGGCGGATCAGCGACTTCTCGGGGGTCGAACGCGTGATCTCAGCGAAATCGGAAACGCTGGAGCCACGACGGCCCGGGGTTGTCGGCTTGTATTTACGGATTGCCATGAGTCTTCTCGTCCTCTATATCCGAAGAGTCCCAGTCGCTTACGCGACCGGACCTCCGAAGATCTCGATGGGCTTGCTGTCGGCGGAGAGCGTTACGAGCGCGCGCTTGGTGTCCTTGCGCTTGCCGTAACCGAACCGGGTCCGCTTACGCTTGCCCTGACGGTTCATCGTGTTGACGCTGGTCACGGTGACGTCGAAGATCTTCTCGACGGCAATCTTGATCTGCGTCTTGTTCGAGTCCGGGTGCACCAGGAACGTGTAGGTGCCTTCTTCGATCAGTCCGTAGGACTTCTCGGAGATGACCGGTGCCAGCAAGATGTCGCGGGGATCGGCGATCGTGGTCACTTGCTTGCCTCCTCGTTCTTTGCAGGCCCAGCGATGAAGGTGTTCAGCGCTTCCACGCTGAAAACGACATCATCGGCGTTGAGCACGTCGTAGGTGTTGAGCTGGTCGGGTGCAATAGGGTGCACGCCGTCCAGGTTCTGAACGCTCTTCCAGGCTGCGATGTCCTCGCGGCCGACGACGAGCAGGACCTTCTTGCGGTCCGAGATCTCGGCGAGGAACGTCTTCGCACCCTTGGTGGACGGAACCTGTCCGGCAACCAGTTCGGTGATGACGTGCAGACGCTCGCTGCGGGCCCGATCGGAGAGGGCTCCGCGCAATGCGGCGGCCTTCATCTTCTTGGGGGTCCGCTGGCTGTAGTCGCGCGGCTGCGGTCCGTGGACCGTGCCACCGCCGACGAACTGAGGAGCGCGGGTCGAACCCTGACGGGCGCGGCCGGTGCCCTTCTGCCGGTACGGCTTCTTGCCGCCGCCGCGAACCTCGCCACGAGTCTTCGTGGAGTGGGTTCCCTGACGAGCAGCTGCAAGCTGTGCGATGACGACCTGGTGCAGCAGCGCGATGTTCGCCGGAGCGTCGAAGATCTCCGCGGGGAGATCGACGGTGCCGTTGGTCTTGCCGCCGGCTTCCTTGACATCGAGCGTCAGCTTGGTCTCGGTGTTCTTCTCGAGGCTGGTCATGCCCGTGCACCACCCTTCAATGCAGACTTGACGATCACGACGTTGCCGCGACGGCCCGGGATCGCTCCCTTGATCAGCAGCAGACCGTTCTCGCTGTCCACCTTGTGGACCGAGAGGTTCTGCGTCGTGACGCGGTCGCCACCCATACGTCCGGACATGCGCATCCCCTTGAAGACGCGACCGGGCGTTGCGCAGCCACCGATGGATCCGGGACGACGGTGCACGGCCTGTGCGCCGTGGCTCGCGCCCTGACCCTTGAAGCCGTGACGCTTCATGGTTCCGGCGAAGCCCTTGCCCTTGCTGGTGCCGGTGACGTCGACGTATGCGCCGTCCTCGAACACTGCAGCGGTGAGCTCCTGGCCGACCTCGAACTGCGAGGCGTCGGCAACGCGAATCTCCACGATGTGGCGACGCGGCGTGACACCTGCCTTCTCGAACTGGCCGGTGGTGGGCTTGTTCACCTTGCGCGGGTCGATCGCACCGAATGCGACCTGGACGGCGCTGTAGCCGTCACGTTCCTGGGTGCGGATCTGGGTGACCACGTTGGGGCCCGCCTTGATCACGGTCACCGGAACGACGCGGTTGTTCTCGTCGAAGACCTGGGTCATTCCGAGCTTGGTGCCCAGAATTCCTGTTGCAGGCCGGTTCTTGTTATCAGTCATCGTTGTCTCCGCGCTCACTGGATGTTGACGTCGACACTGGCCGGGAGGTCGATGCGCATGAGCGCGTCCACCGTCTTCGGTGTCGGGTCGAGGATGTCAATGAGCCGCTTGTGAGTACGCATCTCGAAGTGTTCGCGCGAGTCCTTGTACTTGTGCGGCGAACGGATGACGCAGTACACGTTCTTTTCTGTCGGCAACGGCACCGGTCCGACGACGCGGGCACCCGTACGGGTGACCGTTTCGACGATCTTGCGCGCTGACGCGTCGATCGCCTCATGGTCGTAGGCCTTGAGCCTGATGCGGATCTTTTGTCCCGCCACGCTTAGTGTCCTTTTCTTGCCGCTTGGTCGTAGAACGGGCCGTTCGGCCTGCTCCACCTCGTCTGCACAGTCCCCGAGCCGTGGGAAACCCACCGACTCGAACTGCCTTCGTGCACACACGACAGTGAAAAACGTTGACGACCAGGCGTGACCTGATTCCGTTGCCGCTCTTCATCTGTCATGGTTCTCCGGTCCACGCGGTCGGGCGTGTCGCGATTCCGCTCATTCTTCTGCGCTGAAACTTTCGCCTCAACCATCCGAATCGAACGAAATCCGCACCGATCGAGCTGGTGTTCCGGACGCGCTCACGTGGAGCGCTGGTCTCATGTTCTTGCTCAGTCGGCTTTTCGGCCGACTCACCTGTTTCAGGCCGCACGCATGCGCGTCCCGTGTCCAGGCAACCCGACCAGTATGCCGCAGACCGGGCATCAGATCAACTCGGGGCCGATCGATTGCCATCGCACTACCTTACCGAGCAGTAAGGTAGCGCCATGACCACCGTCGAGAACACTACCGGCGCGACCTATCGCGCCTGGTCGAAGCTACCGAACAACACTGTCGGCTCCACGCTCTTCTCCGTAGGTATGTGCCTACGGGTTCCGTACTTCGCATCCGTGCTGCCCCGTGTCGTCGCGCTCGAGCCGGGGCGCTGCGAGGTCACTGCCCCCAAGTGGTTCGGCATTCGAAACCACCTGGGCACCTTCCACGCCATCGCGGCCTGCAACCTCGCCGAGGTCGCGATGGGCATGCTCGCCGAGGCGACCGTCCCCACCTCGCACCGATGGATCCCCAAATCGATGACGGTCCAGTATCTGACGAAGGCCACCACATCGCTGCGCGCGGTCGCCGCACTCGACGAGGTCCCCGACTTCGGGACGGTCACCGATGGCATCGACATCGTCGTGCCGGTCGCGATCCGCGACACCGCCGGCATGGAGGTGGTGCACGCGGACATCACCATCTGGGTCTCCGCCGCATCGCGTTGACATACTCGACCGATGAACTCGGTGACACGGTCGGAGCCCGACAACTCCGTGATTGTGGTCGGAGGTTCGGGAGCGGTCGGACGTCTGATGGTCGACCTGCTGCGCGGTGACGGCGCTTCGGTCACCGTCGTCGACATCCACGACGGTCCCGACGCCTTTCCCGTCACGGTCGGTGACATCACCGCGCCCGACGAACAGCTCGCCGCAGTGCTGGCACGTGCGGCGACGGTCATTCTGGCGGTGCCCGAATCCGTGGCCCTGGCGGCGGACCTGTCTGCTCTGCGGCCCGACGCTCTGCTGGTGGAGACCCTGTCGGTCAAGTCCGGCTTCTCGCGCCATGTGCAGGGCGCACGTCCGATCGGTGCCGTGATGGGAATCAATCCCATGTTCGCCCCGTCGCTCGGAATGGCCGGACGTCCCGTCGCCGCCGTCGTGCACCGACCCGGCCCGCCGGTGGATCTCTTCCTCGAAGGAATCTCGCGATGGGGCGGTCGAGTAGTGCTCCTCGACGCTGCACGCCATGATCGCCTCGCCGCCGCGACGCAGGCCCTGACACACGCCAGTGTGCTGGCGTTCGGCCTGGCTCTGGCCGAATTGGACCTTCCCTTCGACGACATCGACGCCGTTGCGCCTCCCCCACACGCGACGATGCTTGCGGTGCTGGCGCGCATCACCGGCGGTGAACCCGAGGTCTACTGGGACGTACAGGCAGGCAATCCGCACGCCGCCGATGCCAGGGCGGCGCTGCAACGCGCGACGCAGACGGTGAGCGAGACCGTCGATTCCGGCTCCGAGGCCGACTTCGCTCGCCTGTTGACGCAGGCCGAAGCCGCTCTGGGCGGGAACGGAGATCAGTATCGAGCATTGTGTGCGGAGATGTTCGGTATCGTTCGAGGCAGCGGCGGTAACCGATAGCCGCAGTCGGACGAGCGGAAAGCGGAGGCACGCGATGCTGGAGCAACCGTCGTTGCCGGAATTCGACTCCGCCGATGTCGTGGAGAGCGCCGTCGTCGCGCGGTTGGCGAAGAACTGGTCACAACGCGCGACGGTCAAGAAGCCCGAACCCGAGCTGGACGATCTGTTCGACGTCGCCAAGCAGGATTTTCCCGACGCTCTGATCCCGTTCGGTGAACACGACACCTTCACCGGTGCCACTCCCCAGCAACAGAATCGACTTCGGGCATGGGGCTGGATCGCGTTCAACAAGAACGTGATGGACGTCGAGCAGCATGTCGTTCATCCCGGTTTCGCACTGTTGGCGCAAGACGTGTTCGAGACCGGGATGGGTGACACCCTCGCAGTTGCGGTGACCCAGGCCATGGTGGACGAGCAGTACCACACCCTGATGCACCTCAACGCGAGCGCAGCCACCAGACGCGGACGCGGTTGGTCTCTGTCGGAACGCTCTCTGCCGTTCAGCTCCACCGTGCGCCGGCAACGCGCGGCACAGGCGAACAGTGACGACCCATGGTCGGCAGCGATCAGCTCCCTCGCGTTCATGACGGTTGCAGAGATCTCCATCACGTCGTACCTGGACCTGATCGAGGACGACGACGTCATTCAGCCCATCAATCGGGCAACGGTCAAGCTGCACAACCGCGACGAGTACTGCCATGCGTCCATCGCCGACGACATGGCCGCGATCGTCTTCGAGCGACTCGGTCCCGACGACCGGCAGAAGTTCCTGGACGGCCTCGTCGATGGCATGGACGCGTTCTCGAGCAGCGACTTCTCCACCTGGGGACGCATTCTCGAGCTCGAAGGCGTGCTGGGAGCCGAGGCGATGCTCGCCGATGTCGAGCAGGACAAGAGCCGGCGCGCGTTGGTTCAGGACTACAGCGGGTTGCGGTCTCTGTGCCGAAAACTCGACGTCGAGAACAGTATCGATATCGACTGGGGCTGACTGCGGAACTCACGCAACGACGCCCCTCCACGTAACATCCACGGCGAATTTCACTATCAAGTAGTGGCCCTCGACTCCACGGGGTCCGGTCCCACCACTCCCCCCGACAGCTCGGAGATTCGATGTCGTCAGCTCAACACGCAGCCGTACACGTGGAGGACGTACACAAGTCCTTCGGCGATGTGCAAGCGTTGCGCGGCATCAGCTTCTCCGCGGAGCGGGGAACAGTTCTGGGCATTCTCGGCCCGAACGGTGCAGGCAAGACGACGACCGTGAAGGTGCTCTCCACCCTGATCGCACCCGACAGCGGCAGAGCCTTCGTGGCGGGTCACGATGTCGCAACCGACGCTCCGGCAGTACGCCGCTCGATCATGATGACCGGGCAGTACGCGGCGCTCGACGACACACTGTCCGGCCGCGAGAACATCGAGCTCTTCGGTCGTCTGATGGGTCTGGACAAGAAGGCCGCGAAGGCCCGCGCCAAGGCGCTGCTCGACGAGTTCGACCTCTCCGATACCGGCAAGCGCCCCGTGCGCGGCTACTCGGGTGGTATGCGTCGCCGCATCGACATCGCCTGTGGCCTCGTCGTGCGGCCGGAGGTCGTGTTCCTGGACGAGCCGACCACCGGACTCGACCCACGCAGCCGGCAGGGTGTCTGGTCGCTGGTCGAGGCGCTCAAGGCGCAGGGCATCACCGTTCTGTTGACGACGCAGTACCTCGAAGAAGCAGACGTTCTGAGCGACAACATCATCGTCATCGACAAGGGCACGGTCATCGCAGAGGGCACGTCGGACCATCTCAAGGCCATGACCGGCGGCAGCTACTGCGAGGTCGTTCCCCTCGATCCCGGCCAACTCCGTGCGGCCGCCGAAGCCCTGGGCGACATGGTCCCCGCGGCAGTTCACGCCGAGATCACCGCGGCCTCGGACCGGCTCTCCGTTCCTGCACCCGACGGCGCGGCGACTCTGTCGGAGATTCTGCGCCGTATCGATGCGAGGGGAATCGTGCTCGCCGACATTGCTCTGCGCCGCCCGTCGCTCGACGACGTGTTCCTCACCCTCACCGGGCACTCCCAGACGAGCACCACACCGTGACGGCCACTACGCGAGGCGTCGCCGAATCGAAGGCCAGAGCCGTCCGACGGACCGATGTCGGGTCGACGGCTCAGCAGCCGAAACGGCGGTCGAGGACGAAGCCGTCGGGATTCGTGCAGTGGCAGGCCCTCACCGGCCGTGCCCTGTGGACCATGCTGACCAAGGGCGAGTTGCTGGTCGCAGTCATCGCCCCGCTCATCTTCACCGTCGGCTTCTATCTGCCTCTCAAGTTCGTCATGGGCTTGCAGGGCATCGACTACGCCCAGTTCCTGATGCCGATCATCGTGCTGCAGGCCATGGCGTTCACCGCGATCTCGGCGGCACAGCGTGCCTCGGCCGAGGCGATGAGTGGCCTGAACTCACGGTTGAAGACCATGCCCGTCGTGCGGGGTGTGCCACTCGTGGCACGAATCTCGAGCGGTGTCGTCCGCTCGTTGGTCTCTCTCGTATCCGCCCTCGGTTTCGGTTACGTGATCGGTTTTCGCTTCACGGCAGGGTTCGGTCAGGCCCTGTTGTTCTGCGCACTCGCCATGCTGATCAGCACCACGTTGTCGATCGGGGCCGATGCGATCGGAACTCTGTCGAAGAGTCCCGAAGCGACCAGCCAGGTACTGACCCTCCCCCAGCTCATTCTCGGTATGGCGTCGTGCGGGTTCGTCCCGGAGAGTGGATTCCCGGAACTCATCCGACCGTTCGTACGCAACCAGCCGATCTCGCAGTTCTCCTTCGCAATGCGCGATATGGCCGAAGGCGGAGTCACCTTCCAGGTATTGTGGCCGTCGCTCGCGTGGGTGACCGGCTTGATCCTGTTCTTCGTACCGCTCGCCATCTGGGCGAGCTCCAGGCCAGAGTGAAGAGTCCGACATGACCATGTCCGAAGCGTCGGTGAACACGACCCGCGTATCCAGCTTGACCTTCCCCGAACCCAACATGGTGCTGGGCGAAAGGTCTGTCCGTGCTCTCTGGACCCACAGTCTGATCCAGGCCAAGCGACTGTTGACGCGATGGATGCGCGATCCGTCGACGATGATTCAGGCGTTGCTGTACCCCGCCTTGATGCTGGTCATGTTCCGTGTCGTGCTCGGAAACTCGATTTCCGCGGCCACCGGAGCTCCGGCGATCTACGGCCAGGTGCCGATGATCGCTCTCGTCGGAGCGATGTTCGGATCGATCGTCAGCGCGGTCGGCCTCAAGGGCGAACGTAAATCGGGTTTGCTGTCGCGCTTCTGGACGACACCGACGCATCGTGCCGCCGGTCTGCTGGGCAGGATGATCGCCGAAGCAGTTCGAGTACTCGTCACCACCATCGTCATCACTTTGGCGGGTGTCGCGATGGGGTTCCGATTCACTCAGGGAATTCCGGCCGGCATCTTGTTGATTCTGGTGCCGATCGTGTTCGGTATCGGGTTCGCGGTCATGGTGACATTCCTGGCCACCGTCGCCGGCGACGCACCCCTGGTCGAAGTCGTGTCGATCTTCGCCACACTTCTGATGTTCTTCAACGCCGGCTTCGTACCCGTGCTGGCCTACCCACCTTGGCTTCAACCGGTCGTCGCGGCGCAGCCGATGTCGGTCGCGGTGGATGCAATGCGAAACCTGGCAATGGGTGGTCCGGTCCTGACACCGGTGCTGCAGACTCTTGCGTGGTCACTCGGAATGGCAGTCGTGTTTCTGATCCCGGCAATCCGCGGCTACAAGAAGGCATCTTCGGAAGGCTGACCGAAGTGGCTCCGGTCAACCCACGACCCCGATCGGAGGTGACGTCGTGAACGATGCGTACACCGCACATCCGTCGATTTCGGTGATCATTCCTGTGGGCTCGCTCGATCCCCTGCTCGACGCCCAGTTGCAGGCGTTGGCGGAGCAAGATGTCGACTATCCGTTCGACGTGCTGATTTCGGACAATGCCGGCGACGGACGAGTCAGCGATCACGTCGCTTCACATCCCCTGCGAGATCGACTGCAGTTGACCTGCGTAGACGCGTCACAGCAGGTCGGGGCGGCGCACGCACGCAATCGCGGTGCCGAGAGCGCCTCCGGCGACCTGTTGATGTTCTGCGACGCGGACGACGTGGTGCACCCATCGTGGCTACGAACGCTCGCCGAGCTCGCTCGGACGTTCGACGTGGCGGGTACCGCAGTGGAGACGCACACGCTGAACAGTGCGCGAGCGTTGTCCTGGACTCCGACCACACCGCCCGAGAACCAGGGCCGTACGGATTTCCTGCCGTTCGCGATCGGGGCCAGCATGGCCTGTTGGGCGTCGGTCTATCGCGATGTCGGTGGCATGGACAACCGGTTCAGGGCCAGCCAGGACGTCGAATTCTGCTGGCGCGCGCAACTGTCCGGCTACACCCTCGGTTTCAGTACCGACACTGTCGTGGCCTACAGACTGCGCGCCGAGCTCCGACCCATGCTGCGCCAGTCGTTCCGGCTCGGATTCGGCTTCGCCAAGCTGCGGGGAATCTATCGGCCCCAGGGGTGCCCGGCCATGAAAGTTCGTACGGTCCTGTCGTGGTGGACAGCCCTGTTGGTTCGCAATCCGCTGCTACCGACGGCATGGACCGGGCTGGCCCGTGGTCACTGGTCGAGGGCCCTCTTCATCCGGGTCGGCGAAATTCGCGGGGGCATCGCCTATCGCGCGTTCAGCTGGTGACGTCGGACACACCCACTGGCTCACCGACCCACCCGGCCTGCAGTCTTGATCCGCGCGACTGTAACGGATGGATGACCGATGTTACGGTCGACAACACAGGCCTGCCGAAACCGGCGGCGCGTCCCACGCCTTCACACGAGATCGAGGCCATGTCGAACACGCTTTCCCGAGTGCTGCCCACGGCGGTTGCTGCCGCCGTCGCCGGTGCCCTGTGCCTGACCGGGGCGGGAACGGCGACTGCAGCACCCTCCCCCACCGGCACCTCGGTATCGGCCACCCCCGCACTCGAGGGTGCCAACGACTTCGGCTGTGTTCCCAGCGCGGCCCATCCACGTCCGGTTGTGCTCGTCCACGGAACCAAGATGGATGCGTCCACGTGGAAGATCCTGGCACCGCAGTTGAAGAGCGAGGGCTACTGCGTCTTCGCCCCCAACTACGGCGGCGTCTCGCTCCTCCTCGACCCGGGCACGACCATCTGGGGCTCCGGCGACATCGCTGAGTCAGGCCGACAGATCGGCCGTTTCGTCGACGAAGTACTCGCGGCAACCGGTGCCGAGCAAGTCGACATGGTCGGCCATTCGCAGGGCGGCACCGCCACTCGGCAGTACATGAAGTTCGATGGCGGCACCGATACGCAGGACCCAGCCCGCAACAAGGTTCACACGCTGGTCACCCTCGGTGCCACCAATCACGGCACGACCTTCGGTGGTCTGCAGCAACTCTCCGAATTGCTCACCTCCCTCGGTCTGCCCGGCGACGCACTCACCCCCCTGACATACAACATGGCGGGTGCCCAGCAACTCGTCGGTTCGACGACGCTTACCAGCTTGAACGAGGGCGGAGACGTCGAACCCGGGGTGGAGTACACCGTCATCGCCACGCGCAACGACACCGTCTCGACGCCGCCCGCGAACACCTTCCTCAAGTCCGGCGACCCGGCGATGGTGCACAACGTCTGGGTTCAGGACGTGTGCCCCGCGGCGACGACGTCCCACGTCGGTCTCGTCACCGACCCGGCGCCTCTGTACATGGTCAAGTCGGCGCTCGATCCCGAGTACGCAGCGACGACGCCTGCACCCTGCTGACACAGCACGAACCGTCACCACCGGGGCCTCACGACATCGCGTCGTGAGGCCCCGGTCGTGTTCGACGGTCTACCGGTCCAACTCGGACTGCAACACCGGTCCGATTTCGGCGAGCGCAGACTGCGACGCCATCTGCCAGTGGGTGGAATGCACGGGCACCACGTTCACGCCCCCGTCGACCGCGTCCTCCCACGTCGACGCGGCAACGGTTCCGGTCGGATCGTCGACGACCGACGCGAAGAGGATCGACCGCCCGACGAATGTCCGTGGCACGTACGAGTCGATCAGCTCCGCCGAGCGGGCGATCCCGTCCAGTATCCCGGCTATCCGATCGCGGGATATCGCGTCGAACGGAGCAGGCATCGATGCCAACAGTTCCGCCACGGAATCGACCGTGAGCTCTTCGATCTCGATATCGGTGTCCGCTCCGAGGCCCAGGCCGCCGAGCATCTCTCCGGCCGACACGGGTCGGTCCACGAGGTGCTCGGTCCTGCCCGCGACGAACGAGTCCATCATCGCCAGTGTTGCTACCGACTCGCCTTCGTGCTGCAGTTGCACAGCCATGGCGTGCGCGATCGATCCGCCCATCGACCAACCGAGCAGGTGGTACGGGCCGGACGGCTGCACGCTGCGAATCTTGTTCACGAACAGGGCGGCCCACTGTTCGATGGATTCCGGCAGGGGTTCGGCACCGGAGAGGGCAGGTGACTGCAACCCGTAGATCGGACGGTCCTCGCCCAGGTACGCCGACAATCCACCGAAGCCCCAGGAGAGCCCCACGATGGGATGGATGCAGAACAGCGGTGACTCGGAACCAGCGACTCGAAGGGGAATCAATGTCTCCAGCCCGCTGGATTCGGCCTCCTCGATCGGCGACGTCGTCGCTGCCGTGATCCGCGCGGCGAGCGAGGCCACGGAGGCGTCGACGAACAACCAGTTCAGCGGTATCGGTCCGCCGCCCACGGCCGCTCCGAGCTTGGACACCAACTTGACCGCCAGCAGCGAGTTGCCACCCAACGCGAAGAAGTCGTCGTCCAACCCGACACGCTCGACACCCAGGACGTCCGAGTACACCGCCGCGATCGATTCCTCGACCGGTGTCCGCGGAGCCCGGAACTCGCGGATCTCGAATTCCGGGACGGGCAACGCCCGACGGTCCAACTTGCCCGCCGCGTTGAGCGGCAAAGCGTCGAGCACCACGAACGCGGACGGCACCATGTACGACGGCACCGCCGACCCCAACTCCGACCGGACCGCCTCGACCTCGATGTCGGCTCCGACCGCGGGCACCACGTACGCCGCCAGCGACTCCCCCACCGATAGCTGCGCAACCACCACAACGGCCTGACTCACCGCCGGAGACGCCGTCAAGGCAGTCTCGATCTCCCCCAACTCGATTCGCTGCCCACGGAACTTGACCTGGAAGTCCGTCCGACCGATGTACTCGAGCCGCCCGCCATCCATCGACCACCGAACCAGATCGCCGGTGCGATACATTCGCGCCCCAGCATCGCCGAACGGGTTCGCAACGAAACGCTCGGAAGACAAGTCCGGCCGCGCAACGTAACCCCGAGCCAACTGCACCCCGGCGAGGTAGAGCTCGCCCGGCACACCCGCAGGCACCGGATGCAACCGCGAATCGAGAACGTGGACAGAGGTATTCCACTCCGGCACCCCGATGGAGACCGAACCATCCACCGCGACGTCCTCGGAGACATCGCGATAGGTGACACTCACCGCCGCCTCGGTGGGTCCGTACAAGTTGTGCACCCGAGCATCCGACACCGCGCGGCACGCATCCACGGTCCGCGCGGGCAACGCCTCACCGATCACGAAGATGTGCCGAAGCGAAGAGATGGACTGCGCAGCAACCGATTCGGCGAACACCGTGAGCATCGACGGCACGAAATCCGTCACCGTCACACCATGACGGGCGATATCGGCCGCCACGGCCTCCACATCACGCTGCGCGCCCGGGGCCGCCACGATCAGCCGACCCCCGGTACGCAGCGGCAGGAAGAACCCCCACAACGACACGTCGAACGTCGTGGCCGTCTTCTGCAAGTAGACGTCCGAGGCGTCGAGACCGTACTCCTGCGCCATCCACGCCATCTGGTTGACGATGGCGCGATGCTCGACGGCCACCCCCTTGGGCCGACCGGTCGACCCGGACGTGAACAGCACGTACGCCAGATCGGCACCGGAGAAACGGGGGAATGCCACCGACCCGACCGGCGGCGGATCCGTGATGTCGAGAACCGGAATCGCTGTCGCCGTGGCGAAGTCGTCTCGCGCCGTCGACAGAACGACAACCGGCGACGCCGTGTCTAGAATGTAGTCGTTGCGCTCGGACGGCTGATCCGGATCCACCGGAACGTACGCCGCACCGGACCGCAGCACGGCATACATGCCGACCACAAGCTCGATCGACCGACGCATGGCCAACCCCACCGACACACCCGGCCCGGCACCGTGCTCCTGCAACAACCACGCAGTCGCATCCACCCGGTCCGAGAACTCCCGATACGTCAACGACTGTTCGCCGAACACCAACGCCACCACATCAGGCGACTCGGCCACCACCCGGTCGAAACCATCCAGCAGCACCTCGTCCGGATCGACAGCCACCGCGATGCCGTGGCCCCGCAACGAGAGTTGTTCACGCTCAGCCAAATCGAGAACGTCGATGTCACCGACCGCGAGTTCGGGTCGAGCGGTCACGGAGTCGAGAACGGCCACCAGCCGGTGCCCGAAGGCCGTCACGGTCGGCTCGTCGAACAGATCCGTGGCGTACATCAACTCGACGGCGAGCCCTGCGCCGTCGCCCCGCTCGGTGAACGTCACCTGGAGGTCGAACTTGGCCGATGCCACGCCGGACCCGAACGCCTCGACGGCGAGATCGGGCAGCTCGAACGAACCCTGCGAGAAGTTCTGGAAGAACAGCGCAACCTGCACCAGTGGGTGTCGTCCTTGCGAACGCACCGGATCGAGTACCTCGACCAGACGCTCGAAGGGAACGTCGACGTTGTCGAACGCCTCGAGGTCGGCCGTACGTACCGTGTCGAGAACCTCGACGAACGAGGCATCCGAGGCAACAGGGGTTCGAAGCACCACCGTATTGACGAACATGCCCACCAGATTGTCCAGCCGCGCGTCACCACGGCCACCCACCGGTGCTCCGACGGCGATGTCGGCCGTACCCGACAGTGTCGCCAGCAACACGGCCAACGCGGCGTGCACCACCATGAACGGGGTCGACTCGTTGGCCCGGGCGCATTCGACCACTCGGGTGTGCAGCTCGGGATCGATATCGAACGACACCACCGCCCCTCGTCCCGACGCGACTCGTGGACGCGGCCGGTCGGCGGGTAACTCCAGTTGTTCGGGTAGGCCGTCGAGCGCGTGCTGCCAGTACTGAATCTGCTTGCTGGCGACGGATTTCGGGTCCGACTCCGAACCCAGCATGTCGAGTTGCCACAGCGTGTAGTCGACGTACTGAACCGGCAGCGGCGTCCACTGCGGTGCCGATCCACTGCGTCGCGCGAGATATGCCGTCATGACGTCCCGAGACAGCGGAGCCATCGACAGCCCGTCGGCCGAGATGTGGTGTGCCACGAACGCCAATACGTACTCCGGCATCGGACCGGCGGGGTCGGTGACCTCGAACAGCCGAACGCGGAACGGAATTTCGACCGTCACGTCGAACCCACGGCTGAAGAATTCGGTGACGTCGGCCAAGGCGCCGTCACGGGTGACGGTGACCACGGCCGTGTCGACCTGCGCATCGGCCTCGTCGAGCACCTGCTGATAGCCGCTGCCGTCGATGTCGGGATAGATGGTGCGCAACGATTCGTGGCGACCGACCACATCGAGGACGGCGGCCTGCAGTGCATCGATGTCGAGGGAACCGCGCAGCAGCAGAGCAACCGGCACGTTGTTGATCGCCGACGCGGTGTCGAGTCGGTTCAGGAACCACATGCGTTGCTGAGCGGACGAGAGCGGAATGTGTTGCGGCCGAGCCCTGGAGGCGTCGAGCTGGGCCCGGATCGGAGCGTCGACCGAGTCGGCTGCGTTCGCGAGCGCCTCGACGGTGGACGACTCGAACACCGAACGCGCAGGCAGTTGCACGCCGAGTGCCGAACCCAGCCGCGCAGCGAGTTTGGTGGCGATCAGCGAATTGCCGCCGAGCGCGAAGAAATCGTCGTCGAGACCGACTCGCTCGACCCCGAGCAACTCGACGAAGATGTCGGCTACCGCCTGCTCGGTAGGGGTCGCCGGGGCGCGGAACTCGGCGACCTCGAACACCGGCTCCGGCAACGCATCTCGGTCGAGTTTGCCGGTGGGAGTCAGGGGAATCGTATCGATCCGCGTGATCACCGAGGGCACCATGTGCGCGGGCAGACTCCGCCCGGCCTCGTCCAGCACCCGGTCCAGGTCGACGTCCGTCCCTGCCACCGGCAGTACGTAGGCTGCGAGAACGGTTGCGCCAGTAGGACTGCGGTGACCGAGCGTCACAGCGAAATCGACCCCGTCCTGCGCTGTGAGAACGGCGTCGATTTCACCGAGTTCGATTCTGAAGCCTCGGATCTGGACCTGAAAGTCGTTGCGGCCCAGATATTCGATGGCACGTCCGGACGCCACTTCCCGCCACCGCACCAGGTCACCGGTGCGGTAGAGCCTGGCTTGATTCGGATCACTCTCGGCTGCATAGGGATTGGCTACGAATCGCGCCGCGGTCAGCGCAAATCTTCGATGGTAACCCCGCGCAAGGCCGGCACCGGTCAGATACAGCTCCCCCGGCACCCCTGCGGCTACCTGCCGCAACCGGTCGTCGAGCACGTGGTAGCCCATGTCTTTGGTGGACGGCCCGAGCAGCACGGCTTCGCCGGCGTTCAACGGCGGCGAGATATTGCACACCATCGACGCTTCGGTGGGGCCGTAGACGTTGTGAAAACGTCTGCCCGGTGCCCACTTCGACATCAGCTCCGAGGTGAAGGCCTCGCCGCCGATCGCAAGCACCCGCATGTCGGGCACCTCAGCCGGGTCGAGCGAGGCCAGCGCTGCCGGGGTGACGAACGCATGGCTGACGCGGTGGCGGCGGAGCATGTCAGCCAGATCGGCACCGCCGTAGACGCCGGGTGGGACGATGACCATCGTCGAGCCTGCGCCCACGGCCATCAGTAGCTCCAGCACGGATGCATCGAAGCTGGGGGACGCGAAATGCAGTGTGCGCGAATCGGAGTCCAGCCCGTAGGTCTCGACCTGAGTGGAGGTCAGCGGAGCCAGTCCGGCGTGGGAGACGGCGACGCCTTTCGGCAGACCGGTCGAGCCGGAGGTGTAGATGACGTACGCGAGCGTGGACGGGCGAATCGGTGCCCGTCGGTCTTCCGCTACGACGGGATCGTCGGACAACCCCTGAAGTGCGCCTTCGGTGTCGGACGAGTCGAGGCTGATCCACGACACCGACGTCGGCATCGTGTCCTCGAATTGTGTTGCAGTGACACCCATTCGCACGCCGGAGTCGTTCACCATGTGCGTGATGCGGGCGGCCGGGTAATTCGGGTCGATGGGCACGAATGCAGCACCGGTCTTCGCCACGGCCCACACGGCCGTGACCGATTCGATCGAACGGGTCAGTGCCAGAGCCACGAAATCCTCGGGACCTACCCCGCGTTCGATGAGCAGCCGGGCGAGCCTGGACGACCGGGAGTCGATCTCCCGATAGGTGAGCGACCGGGTGTCGAACTCCACCGCGGTACCGTCCGGGTTCTTTTCCACCGCCGCGGCGAGCAGAGTCGGCAGCGCGACCGTACGGGCCGGTCGCTGTCGGGTGGGTCGTGCACGGGTAGGCCTGGGGCGGCTCGACCGTCCACCCACTCGGCCGCCCGACTCGGACGGTGTGCCGGTCGATCCATCCGAACTCATCTGAACTATGACTCCTCACCAGTGTTGCCCCGCGCTCGGTCGTGGACGACGCGTCGGCCGATCCGACCGTTCATCGTCCGCGACGCGGCGAGCGTTGCAGTTCGCTTCACCCTATCGGTCGGCGGTTCCCAACGACCCGGGCAGACGATGCACCGGAATGTCGACACCGCTCATCTCGACACCGTCACCGTCACCGTCACCGTCGACCGACACGATCGCAACGAGGTCCTCGATGTCCTCGGGTTGCAGTCGATCGACTGCGGCGATGTCTGCTGCGGCGAGGAACGCATGGGTCACCCATTCTGCGGACACGATGTCTGCGGCGTCTTCGGCGGACTCCCCCCGGTCGGTCACCAGCGCTGCACCTGCCGTCACGGCGACCACGCCGGCCAGAACTGCTGCAGCGGAATCGAACCGGGTGGGAACGGCCAGCCGTGAATCGAACGCCACTGCCCACTCCGACACTGCGCTCGTCGCCAGTGCGGCGAGTGTTCCGTGGTCGATCACGGTGCCGTCGTCGACCGAGACCAACGCTGGGCTGTCGGGTCCCAGAACCGCCGTTCGGTCCGAATACGTCACCGGCCGCGCAGAACTCGCGGCAATGGCGTCGACCACGTCCGGTTGCCCGAGGTGGACGGTCGTGGCGGGCCCGGCCGAGCTCGGCGCATCGTCACCGTCCAGAACGAGGACGGACGCGCCTGCCCGCTCCAGAACGTCGGAGGAGTTCGATGTGCTGATCGGTGCCACAGCTCCGCCTGCCTTGGCCACCGCCCACCGCGTCACGACGGCCGCGACCTCGCCGGTGACGGAGACACCGACCACGACTCCGGGCCGGACGCCACGCTCGATCAGGACCCGAGCCATCCTCGACGACTGCTCGTCGAGCTGACGATAGGTGGTCTCGACTCCGTCCGACGACAACGCGGGCGCATCGGGATCTGCGTCCACCGCCGAGGTGAGTACCTGCGGCAAGGTCAGGTCCGACCGGACCGGTGCCACATAGGAGTCGGCGGCCTGCGGGGACTCGGTCGATGCGGCCCGCTCGGCGGCGTCGAGCACGTCGATGTCGCCGACGACGACAGCTGGTGTTGCCGCTACCGCACCGGCGATACGAGCGAATCGTTCCGCCAAGGAGGCGACCGTGGACTCGTCGAACAGGTCGGCGGCATACACCCATTCGACGTTCAGGGTTCCGGTGCCGCTGTTCCCGTCGGCGTGCTGGGTCTCCACCGTGACCTGCAGGTCGAATTTCGCCGTCGGCTCGAAGCCGCTGACGGGTTCGACCACCAGGTTCGGCAATTCGAACCGCGCCTCGCCGTGGGGCTCCACCGACAGAACCGTCTGGAACAGCGGGGTGTACCCGGCGTTCCGGTCCGGTGCGATGGTGTCGACGACCCGCTCGAACGGCACGTCCGAATTCGCGAAGGCCCGCAGGTCGGTCTCGCGGACAGCGGTCAGCAGCTCTGCGAACGTCGCGTCCGGGTCCACGTCCGTGCGCAGCGCCAGCGTGTTGACGAACATGCCGACCAATCCGTCGAGCGCCTCGTGCCCGCGGCCGGCGATAGGCGTGCCGACGGCGAAGCTGCGGGAGCCACTCATCCGCGACAAAAGCACCCCGAGTACCGCGTGCAACACCATGAACAGAGTCGCGTTGTTCTCGCGCGCGATCGCCGCGAGCCCGGTGTGTACCGACTCGTCCAGCTCGACACTCACACTGGCTCCGCGCAGGTTGGCGGTAGCCGCACGCGGCCGATCCCACGGCAACGACACGACCGGGGTGATCCCGCTGAGCTCGTCCGCCCAGAAGGCCAACTGCTGCGACAGAATCGACGTGGGGTCGCTGTCCGAGCCCAGCACCTGCCGCTGCCAGACCGCGAAGTCCGCGTACTGCACCGTCAGCGGTTCGGGCGTGTAGTCGGTTCCCGACGCGGCAGCGAGGTACGCGGTCATGACGTCACGAGCCAGTGGTGCCATCGATGCACCGTCTCCGCTGATGTGGTGCATCACGATGACGAAGACGTACTCGTCCGGACCGAACCGGAACAGTGCGCCCCGGACCGGGGGTGCGACGGTGACGTCGAAACCCTGGTAGACGAGTGCGCGAATCCGTTCGGCGGTGTCGGAGTCGTCGGTCGCGTCGATCGGAGTCAGATCGGGTACGACCGATCCGGCGTCGATGAACTCCTGATACGGCGAACCGTTCGCATCTTCCGGGTAGCGCGTGCGCAGTGCCTCGTGGCGTTCCACGGTGCCGGACACGGCGGTCTGCAGTGCCGCGACATCGAGCTCGCCTCGCAGACGGAGCGCCAGCGGCATGTTGTAGGCCCCGGACTCGGGGTCGAGTCGGTTGAGTACCCACATGCGCTGTTGCGCGAGCGACAACGGCACGGTCTGGCCGGCCGGTCGGCGGCGCAGCGGCAAGAAGGTCGGTGTTCGAGATCTGTTCGAGGCGTCGACCGTTGCCGCACTCGCAGCTCGTGCCGAGTCGCGGATCGACGACGCGAACGATGT
>NZ_NOZF01000189.1:0-27639 GCF_002258565.1 Rhodococcus sp. 05-2254-6 | reverse complement strand
CGCGCCGACCAGTCTTCGGTCGGCTGGGTCTACGAGCCGGAGCGGGTGGTCGAGCACATCGTCGAGGGACCCGCCGTCGATCACGAGCAGTTGGCCAAGGAGCTCACCGAGTTCTCGCACGCGTCCGTTCCCGAGATCACTCTGCGGATCCGTCTGGCCGGTCGCTACCTGTTCCTCGATCTCAATCACGGTATCGGCGACGCTCTGTTGCCGGTCGACCTGTTCGCCTACTTGGCCGACGCACGTCCCGACGCCCCGCTTCCGGCGTGGGCGAGCAGGCCCGTCGACGGTCATCCTCTCCGAAAAGCACTGTTGCGCTGGATCGTTCGCAATCCCAGGAAAGTCTTGGACACGATCCACGACCGCGTTCGTCCCGGCCCGAACCCGGAATACGCAGCCACCGCGCCTGCGCCGGACACCGCATCGCCGACGGCATTTCGGCCGTGGGCACCGTCCGCGGCGGTGGCCACCGTGGTGACGCAGTCGGGTACCACCGATGCGATCCGGCGGTGGCGGGAATCCCACCTGCCCGGCGCGAGCGTCAGCGCGGTGATGTGTGCCGCCGTGGCTGCGGCGTTCGCGCGCACGTCGTTGTCGCTCGATCGTTCCGCGGCGTTTCTGTTCGACTGCCGCCGCTACCTTCCGCCGTCGACGGTGGTGCTCGGCAACTTCGCAGCCGGGATCCGTTTCTCCGACATCGATCCCACCTCGGCCGGGGAGGTGCACGGGGCACTGTCCGGTGCCATCGCCAAGGGCCGTCCCATCGCATCCGCGACGATCAGCACCATCAAATACAAGCGTGAACACAAGGCCGTCTCCGGGGTGTTCGGGGACAAAGTTCCGGTTCGCCCCAGAGTTCAGCTCATGTACTCCGATCTCGGTAGGGTCAGGCAGTTGGAGCAGGTCTCCTGGGTTGCCGAGCCCGCCGACCGCGCCTTCTTCGTGATCGCCGATCCGGGACTACCGGAGTCGGTGATGATCACGATGGAGACCATCGGTTCGGTCGTGTTCGTCTCGGCGTCGTTCCACGACAATGTTTTCGATCGCCACACAGTGCAAGCCGCACTCGATCTCGTAGCAGCGAACCCCCTCGCATTGCTGGCCCCTCAGGAGAAGACCGCATGACCATCGAAGCGAAGCGCCCCACCGAACCCGAAGCGAACAGTCCGACGTCGAGCACCGTTGCGCCTGCAACGAAGCGATCGGTCTTCGTTGCCCACGTCGCTCGGTGGGCGGGCTTGTCGGTGGTGCAGTTCGTTCTCGTCGAGTACATCGTCTCGGCCACGTGGCGGGGTCTCTACAGCTACCGGAACAACTACATCAGCGAGCTCGGCGTTCCCTTCTGCGGGCCTGCCGGCAACTGGCCGTGCAGCCAGCTCTACGTGCTGCTGAACGCCTCGATGGTGCTGTTCGGTGTGGCAATCGCCGCGGTGGGCGCATCCTGGTACATCGTTCGCCGGATCGACGGCAGGGCCGCGTCGTTCTTCCTCGTGGCCGGCGCGGGTGCCATGACCGCCGGCTTGGTCAACCAGGGCGTGAACTACCCCATTCACTCGTTCGGAGCCACCGCGTTCTTCATCTTCGGAAACTTCGGCCTCGTCGTCGCAGGCGGGCACCGGAGTCTGCCGCGCGGTATTCGCATCGTCGTGACCGCGCTCGGTGCCGTCGGTCTGGCCGGTTACTTCGCCTACATGAGCGGTCACGAGTTCGGTCTCGGTATCGGAAGCATGGAACGCATCGCCACCTATGCGCTTCTCGTGGGCATAGTCGTGCTGTCGGTCTCGCAGTTCAACGCGACGCGAGTTCCGAAGAACGTCGACGAGACCGCGTGAGTCGTCATGCCGCATCGAGCCACGAGTCCGGAACGGGGACCGTCGAGGTTTCGCGGCTACCAGGAACCGGGCTCATCGTCGAGCCTCCACGTCGACGCTGGCCTTCCGTTCTGGCGTTCCTCGTCGTGCTGGGTCTGGTCGTCGCCGGAACCGTGTACGGGATGACGCAGCGCTCGGACGGAGCCGACCCCGACTCCACTGCGCAGGGCACCGTCGACGCCACCTCCACGACGTCGGCGTCCAATACCGAAGCCGCCAAGCCCGGATTCACCGTCTACGACGACTTCTCGGGCACGGCGGGCGATGCCATGTCGGACGACCGTTGGAGTCACGATGTCGGACAGACCGGTTGGGGCAACAACGAGAAGCAGGACTACACCGATTCGACCGAGAACTCGTCTCTCGACGGTGACGGCCACATGGTCATCAACGCGATGCGCAACGGTGACGGGTACACCTCGGCCCGAGTGACCACCAAGGACAAGTTCGAGTTCACCTACGGCCGCATCGAGGCCAGGATCAAGATGCCGGCCGGAGCCGGACTGCATCCGGCGTTCTGGATGCTCGGTACCGACCTGGACTCGGTCGGCTGGCCGCTGTCCGGCGAGATCGACATCATGGAGACGTTGAACCAGGCCGATCAATACCACACCGGAATCCATGCGCCCCAACCCGATTCGTTGACCAGCCAGAAGGTGGACGCAGGCGGGATTCCGCCCGAGCCACTGTCCGAGAACTTCCATACCTACTGGGTAGAGCGCTCTCCCGGCCGCGTGACCACCGGCATCGACGGCACCACCTTGGCCACGATCACTCCGGCAGACCTCACCGGCGGCAACGACTACTGGGTCTTCGACAAGCCGTTCTTCCTGCTGTTCAACGTCGCCGTCGCCGGTGACTGGCCCGGCCCCACCGACAACTCCACGCCGTTCCCGGCGACCATGGCGGTCGACTGGGTGCGGTATCGCGCCGACTGAGACCCCGCTCCACCTGCCCGTACGTGTCACCCGAAAGGACCCTCCCCGTGTTACCTCCCGCGCTCCCCAGACTGCAGTCTCCCGAATGGGACGGTGCCGTGTGGATCGGTGACATCGACCTGGAGCAGGATCTTCCGGACTCTCTCGTACTCGACGGTTCCGACGGTTACCACCGTGCCCGGTTGCTGATCCGACGCGGACCCGACCCGCTGGGCTTCGTCGAACTCGATGTCGTCGACGGCGCGGTCGCGGCAGACGATGCACGGAGGGCGGCGATGTCGCTCGCCCAGGTTCCGATGCCCGATGCCGTTCCCGAGACCGATCGAGCGTTGCCGCCGATCACCGTGGTGATCTGCACTCGTGACCGAGTCGATCATCTGCAGGGCGCGCTCGCGTCGGTGTCCGCTCTGGACTACCCGGATTTCGAGGTGGTCGTCGTCGACAATGCGTCTCCGACCGACGCCACGCAGCAGTACGTTCGCGGGTTGGACGAGTCCCGTGTTCGCGTCGTGTCCGAGCCGACGGCGGGTCTGTCGAGAGCCAGGAACACGGGGTTACGAGCAGCGCGGCACGACATCGTCGCCTTCACCGACGACGACGTCGCCGTCGACGCGAGGTGGTTGCGCAGCATCGCCCGCGGCTTCGGGCGGGCCGAGCGGGTCACGTGCGTGTCCGGCATCGTGCCGAGTGGGGAGATCCGCACTCAGGCGCAGGCGTACTTCGATCGCCGCGTCGGATGGGCGAGTTCGGTGACGCCCCGGGTCTACGACCTGAAGAATCCACCGGCCGACGTGCCGCTGTTTCCGTTCCAGGTCGGGATGTACGGAACCGGAGCCAATTTCGCGGTCGACCGCGGACGGATGTTCGATCTGGGAGGATTCGACGAGGCATTGGGAGTGGGATCGCCGACCAACGGCGGTGAGGATCTCGACATGTTCTTCCGGGTGCTGATGGCCGGCGACAAGCTGGTGTACGAGCCTGCGGCCATCGTGTGGCACCGTCACCGCGCCGATCCCGAGGCGTTGGCGGTCCAGGCGCGCGGGTACGGACTCGGGCTCGGCGCGTGGCTGTACACGGTCGCCACCGACCGCAGATCCGCGAGCCTCGCGGCGAAGGTTGCCGCCCGCCGACTCGGCAGCGCAATTCGGTTGTCGGCCAAGATGAGCAAGGTCGCCTCCCCTCCCGACGATCTCGCTGCCGACCTGCCCGACGGTATCGGCCGGATGGAACTGCTCTCCATCGCCAAGGGCCCCGCGGCCATCCGGCGCAGCAGGCGCGAAGGTCGCGAGCGCACTCCGCTGGCGGGGGTGAGCCGTGAACCTGTCCTCGACTGATTCCGGATACCGGTCCATCGCAGATCTGCGGCACAAGCTGTTCGTTCCGTCCGACTGGACCGATTGGCCCGTCGGCACCACCGACTCCGCTGCAGGCACACGGCGGCGCGCGGGTAGCCGATTGCGCTACTCCGACATCAGCGTCCTCGCCGCCCTGTCCGGCCTGGCCTCGATGATCGCGCTGCCGACGCTGGTTCGCGTCGTGCTTCTGACGGTCCTGCTGTTCTTCGGACCCGGTGCCGCGATCCTGTCGTGGGTGCGCATCCCGCGCACCACGGTTCCTGCCGCCCTGCCGATTCTGAGTATCTCGGTGGTGACACTGATGGTGTCGGCGGCGATGTGGGGCTACCGCTGGTCGCCCCGGATGTGGACGTTGTGGCTGTGCCTGGCCCTGATCGGCTCGTCGGTGCTCTGGTACCGCAAGCACGGCCGTCCCGACCTGCCGGTCTGGGTGGCGCAGGCACGTGAGGTCGTCTCGCCGTCGTCGCGAACGTCCGCCCTCGCTTCCGTGAAATTCGCTCTGACCGACCGAGAGACGTTGCGACGCAATGTTGCCGGCCTGATTCTGGCGTTGGCGTTCTTTCTGTGGCTGCCGTTGTTGCCCGGTCTCGAGCGCGCAACGTACTCGCAGTTCGGGCTGCTGACCGCCGGAACCGGCCCTGGTTTGGTGCTGTGCATGGTGCTGATAATGGCGGCGTTCCTGATCGCGCTGCGGCGTCATCAGCTGCGCACCATGCTGCTCGCCATCGGCCTGGCCATCGTGGTGCAGCGATTCACCGTCACCCTCGTCACCTCCGCTCCGATCTACGACTGGACGTACAAGCACGTCGCCGTCACCGAGTTCGTGCTCGATCTGAACCGACTGGCTCCGAGCGGCGTCGACATCTACAGCGAGTGGCCCAGCTTCTTCCTCGTCTCGGCCTGGTTCCAGCACGTCACCGGATACGACACGCTGGCTCTGGCGCACGTGTTCGCGCCGATGATCCACGTGGTGCTCGCGGCGGCCGTCTACGGACTGGCGCGGGTCATGAAGTTCGACAGACGCGCCGCGATCACGGCGGCGATGCTCGCCGAGGTCATCAACTGGGTGGGCCAGGACTACTACTCACCGCAGGCGTGGGCCGTTCTGCTCGCCGTGGGCTTCCTGGCGCTGCTGATGTCCTCCTCGCTCACCCGGTCCGCGGCGTTCCTGTCGATCGTTCCGTTCGCGGCGCTGGTCCCCACGCACCAGCTGACGCCGTACTGGCTGATGGCCGTCACCGGCGTGCTGCTGGTGACGCGGCGAGCCAAGCCGTGGTGGTTGATGATTCCTCTCGGGATCATCCTGCTCGGATACCTGTATCCGCGACTGCCGATCGTGGCACCGTACGGACTCTTCCAGGGGTTCGACCCCGTACAGAACGCCGCGAGCAACGTCGAGGCGGAGGGCGTGCTCGGCAAACAGATCACGTCCCTGGTCTGCCGCGCACTGTCCGGCGGGGTGTTCGTGCTGGCGTTCGTCTCGGCGATCTACGCCTGGCGTACCAAGAAGACGTTCTGGGCACCGATGGTGATGGCGTTCGGATCGATCATGCTGCTCGCCGGGCAGAGCTACGGCGGCGAAGCGATCTTCCGGGTGTACCTGTACGCGATTCCCGGCTGCGTGCTGTTGATCACGCCGCTGTTCCTGGCCCTGTTCGATCGCAAGCCCTCCCAGGATCGCCCGTCCCGGGCCCGCAGGCTCACCGCCCGGACATCGGTTGCGGTCGCGACGGCCGGGGCTCTCGGCAGTGCCGTGCTGGGCTTGCAGAGCTACTTCGGCCTGTGGCCGATCGTGCTCGAACACCGCGACCAGATCGACGACGCCCGCGCGGTCGCCGCACAGTCACCGTCCGGCACCGCGGTCACGATGCTGTACTCCTCGGGCTACCCGGCCCGGTCGACGTCGGACTACGGGCGCCTGACGGAGGCCAACGAGTACTGGGACGTCCCGCTCTACGCGCTGGGCCCCGAGTACATGGAAGGCTTCCCGACGCCGGAGAAGCTCGGCCAGATCGACTACAACGCGTCGGTCAGCGACACACCCACCTACATGGTCCTGACCCGTCAGTCGCTCGAGGCGATGCAGTACTACGGGTTCGTCGCCGACGATGCGGTCGCACGTTTCCGGCAGTGGCTCGCCACCAACTCGGCGTGGTCGGTGCGGTATCAGGACACCAACACGATCGTCTACCAGTACCGATCGCGTTGATCTCGTCACAAACTATGACGTGCATCTCCAAACAATCTCCCAGTTGGTTTGTTCGCGGCTTGACAAACTCGTAGCTTCTTTTAAGCTTGCTTTCAGTCAAAGGAAACAGGTTCTTACGCTTGAGAACGAGCGTTATGACACTGTCTGTGGATGCGGCGGGGGTCGATTCACGGAGTTCGGAGACATCTGCCCATCGCACTCGACCCATGTGGAATGGATATGTTGAATCGTCAGAATCCCCGCGTCAGTGTCGTCATCCCGACGCTCAACGAGGCCGCGAACCTTCGTCACGTCCTCCCCTTGCTCTCGCACGACTACGAGCTCGTGCTGGTCGACGGTGGATCCGTCGACGGCACCATCGACGCGGCGCGGGAGATCCGCGGTGACATTCGCATCATCAAGCAGACCCGCAAGGGCAAGGGCAACGCTCTCGCCTGCGGCTTCGAGGCCGCTACCGGCGACATCATCGTCATGTTCGACGCCGACGGTTCCGCCGATGCCGCCGAGATCCCGCGCTTCGTCGACGCCCTGATCGCCGGTGCCGACTTCGCCAAGGGCAGCCGGTTCTGTGAGGGTGGCGGAAGCCACGACATCACCCCGCTGCGCCGCGCAGGCAACGGTGGCCTGCACCTGGTGGCCAACACCCTCTTCGGGACTCGCTTCTCGGATCTCTGCTACGGCTACAACGCCTTCTGGCGCGACCTGGTGCCGGTGCTGGATCTCCCCGTCGTCGATCAGCCCGGTGCCGAGGGCATGATGCTCTGGGGCGACGGTTTCGAGATCGAGACCATCATCAACTGCCGCTTCGCCGAGGCGTCCGTGCGCATCGAAGAGGTGCCGAGCGTCGAATTGGCTCGCATCTACGGTCAGAGCAATCTGCGCACCTTCTCCGACGGCTTCCGGGTGCTGCGCACGCTGATGACCGAGCGCATGCGTGCCCGCAGGATCAAGCGCAAGTCCATCGTTCGGCCGTTGCGAGAGTCGGTCGACGCCCGCACCGACATGGACCTCGAGTTCGAGGCCCTGGAGTCGTACAACGAGGTTCTCGAACTCCGCGAGAAGACGGCGTGAGTCTGCCGACTTCCTCGGTCGTCATCTGCGCGTACACCCTGGCTCGGTGGTCGGAACTACAGGCTGCCGTGCGTGCCGTCCTCGATCAGGTCGTTCCGGCGGACGAACTGATCATCGTCATCGATCACAATGCGCAACTGGCCGAACGAGCGCGCGAGGAGTTCTCGCCGCTGCACCGGACCGTGAACGTGGTGGAGAACAACCACCCACGTGGCCTGTCCGGAGCGCGAAACACCTCGCTCGACCTCGCGACCGGTGAGATCGTCGTCTTCTTGGACGACGACGCCTCACCGCGCAACTCAGAGTGGCTCGGAGCCATTCTGTCCCATTACTCGGACGATGCCGTGTACGCCGTTGGGGGCTCTGCATACCCGGTATGGCCGGACAAGCGTCCGGCCTTCTTACCGGCCGAGGTAGTGGGTGAACCCGGCGAACTCGATTGGGTCGTCGGGTGCACCTACCGCGGGCAGCCAACGGAAACCGCTCAGGTCCGCAATCTCATGGGCGCGAACATGTCGTTCCGCCGTGAGCCCGTCGTCGCACTCGGCGGGTTCGTCTCCGGCATCGGCCGGATCGGTCGAGTGCCGCTCGGTTGCGAGGAGACGGAGCTGTGCATCCGTCTGCGTCAGACGCATCCCGACGCCCAGATCGTGTTCGATCCCTCGATCGTCGTCGATCACACCGTCAGCGCAGATCGAACTCGTCCGCGCTACCTCATCACGCGCAGCTACGCCGAGGGCGTATCGAAGGCAGCGATCGCCCGGTTGATCGGGGCCGAGGACGCACTGTCCTCCGAGCGGGCATACACCGCCAAGATTCTTCCTCGCGCGGTCGGCCGGGAGACCAGCGCAGCGGCTCGCGGCAATCCCGTGCGCGCCTGGGGTGCGATGGCCGTGGTGGCCAGCGTCGGTGCAGCCGGAATCGGCTATGCCCGAGGAAGACTCAGTACGAGCCGCTAGCGGCACGTGCACAGAACCTCGTAGTCCACTACGAGTTACCGCTCACGACCTTCGGTGCCACCGAGGCCCTCTCCACGGAGTTCAACGCGCGCACGTGTCCGCGCGGTACACCCCCGCCGCGACCGACGAGCGTCAGCGTACGAGGTTCGTTCGGTGCCAGGTGGAACCACGAGTCGGATACCTCGAAGCCGTCGATGTCGACGCAGACGTACTGCGCCGGCCAGTCGGATCGGACGGTCAGTTCCCATGTTCCAGAATCTTTTTCGACAACATTCGCCGTCAGCCCCACCGTGTTCTGACGACTCTGCACGCCGACGAGCGCGGTGGATCGCGCCGCCTCGACGCCGCTGTCGTCCAGAAACAGGACCGTGACGGCGGAGTAGGTGCGGCTGCCGAAGCGGTAGGCGTGGTTGACGTCGGTGAACGTGCCGACGATGGAATCCACCGTCAGTGCGATGGATCCGTTCGCCGGGGCGCTCACCGTGCGTTCGAACTCGTGGCTGCCGCGGGAGGCGTGCAGCTCCACTCGAACGGTGCCCGATCGCGCCGGCCCGTCGTTGACCAGTTCCACCGAATAGCCGTCGAGTCCGTTGTCGGACAACAGCAGTGCCACCGGGGCGCTGGCCCGCGCCAACGCGTAGAAGGGGGCCTTGCGCACACCGGCGGTGTCGACGATGCCCCAGCCCGCACCGGCGACGGTGTCTCGCAGCGTCAGCACGAGGGCTCCGGCGCACCCCGAGGATGCTCGACGCCAGTGGCCGAACGCTTCGATGAACGCTTCGACGATCGCCGCCCTACCGTAATCGAGATACAGCTCTGCATCGTCGCGCCGGATCAGGTGTGGATCGACGCCGAAGATCGTGCGTACGTAGTGATCGCGCACGTCCTCGAAATCCCAGGACGAGCCGCGGTCACGTGGGACGGCGGCCTTCCAGTCGGGGTGGTGACCGGCAACGGCCGCGGACCCGAAGAACTTCTCCACCTGCGCCCGTTCCGGGGGAACTGCGAAGGCCAGGCACTCCGCCGCGAAACGTACTCCGGCAGTGCGGATATCGGACAGTGGTCGGAGATAGCCGCCCACCCCGAAGTAGTGTGCGATACCGTCGCCCACGTGAGTGTGCAGTTCGCCGCTCACGCTGGACGGGCTCGATGTCACGTAGGCGACTCCGGGTACACGATCGGCGAGAAAGTTGGGAACGATGCTGTCCAGCATCACCATTCGCTGGTCCTCGGCTGCGAGTCCCAACATCGTGGGCTGCTGCTGCGTCTCGCTTCCACCACTGACGACCATCAGGGCAGGGTTGGCCGAGACCGTGTCGGCGAACGCGTCGAGCTCGCGGGTGACCGCTGCGGTGTACGTATCGTCGGTGGGCGGGTCGACGGTGCCGAACATGACGTCCTGCCACACCATGATGCCCAATTCTGCACACAGGGACCAGAATTCGGTCTGCTCGTACACCAGGGTGCCGACGATGCGCACCATGTTCAGACCCGCCGATCGGAGCTGCACGAGCGCCGCCCGCAGCTCGGGCTCGGGCGACCACAACCGCACCGGGTCCAGCGGGGTCCACGTTCCTCCGCGGCAGAAGACGGTCTCGTCGTTGACCGTCAGTACTGCGCCGCCTGCCGTACGGTCCAGCTCTACCGTACGAAAACCGACGACGCCCAGGGGATGGACGGTGCCGTCGACCTCGAGCGCCACGCGATACGTTCGCGGTCGGCCGTGTGTATGGGGCCACCAGAGTTCGACGTCGGGCAGCGTCACCGCTGTGTCGACGCGCTCGACCCTGCCGAGCTCGAAGGCCCTGTCGTCGATCAGGATTCGAGCCACCCCGGGAGCGCCCAGGTCGGCGCGCAGTGTGACGATGCCGTCGGTTCCCGATACTTCCGTCGTCAGGTCGACGCGACGCACGTCGGGGATGGGGGTCATCGTCACCGGACGCCACGGTCCGACGGGTACCGGAAGGGGTCCGTACACGGGTGCGCGACCGAGCATCGTCGTTCGCTCGTGTCGCAGCCCCTGCGCGGCGATCAGTGACGATCGCCACCGACCGCGGGGGCGTCGGGACTTCAGTTGAGCTGCAAGCGATTCGATGTGGACGGCGATGGTGACGGTGTCACCGCAGTCCGGCAGATCGAGGGTCTCGGGAACGAACATCGACGTCACGGTTCTGCGATGGACGCCATCGATCCAGATCCGGGCGCGGGTCGCGATGCCGCCGAAGCGCACTCGCACCCGGCGATGGTCACCGGTGGAGACGTGAGTGACGAACCACCAGTCGTGCTCGTCGGGGTCCACTGCGAGTGAGTGTCCGAGCGCAGTGGCAACCGTGCCCGGCACCACCGCGTCGACCCAGTCGAGATCTTCCCGTAGGTCGGCAGGGTCGAGAACAGAGCCGGCGTCGGTTCGGGCCAGCCGCCACCGAGCGCCGTCGAGCAGATCGATCACGTGCCCAATGCACCTGCAACGATGTCCATGGCGGCAGCCCAGTTCTTGCTCATCTCGATCAGCGGCTCGTCGAGCACCACATCCCGACCACGTGCGGCGCGCGCCATCCGGAATTGGACGGCCTTTGCGCCGGAGGCGGCATCGAGGAAGTGCGGCGCTGCCGCAGCGGCTCCCGTGATGCCACGACCTTCGAGGTAGTGCACGTAGTTCGCCGCCAGTTCTGCCGTGGCACCGAACTGCCGGAGCAGGCCGAACGACCAGAGGTGGAATGCGTCGGGTCCCGCAGTCTGTACGAGCGGGATATCGGCGACGATGCGGCGAGCCAGCGCGTCGACAGGGTTGCCAGGAGCTCGACGCGCCAGATGAGCACGAGCGACGTCGAGGTCTCGATCACCGAAACCGGCGTCGAGTACCGCGGGATCCACTCGAATCTGCTCGACGTAGGGCAGCAGCACCTCCGCGTGCGGCTCGGGGGCGAGATTGAATATCCCGTCGAAGTCGGCTCCGGTGAGCTCGAAATAGCCGCGGTTGTGGAAGTACCCCATCACCTTGCCGTCGCGATCGACGAGGTTCGGCACGATGGTGGTCTTGGTGTGCTGGTTGCGATAGCTGGTTCCCGCCGTGTCGGGCAGCCAGAAGCCGTCGACCTCCACGGTGACGTGGATGCCGTCTTCCAGGCCTTCGACGACGTGCTCGAGTACGGGACGCCACACGTTCATCTCGGCGACGCCGATGCCGTACAGGCTGCGTAGGTCCTCGGGGGCGATCTTCACGAAATCCCACTGTCGACCGTCGCATCCGGCGCTCAGCACGAAGGCGAGAGCCGGAGTGGGATCTGCACCGAACGAGTGCAGAACTTCGATCCACAGGTCGACGTAGCAGTTGGTCTCGGTCCAGATGCGGTCGTGATTGTGTATCGGGTGTGGTCGGTAACCGATGGGTTCGAGTTCGAGGACTCGTAGGCTGGTACCGAGCCTGTCCAGCACTGCATCGTTCGACATGAAGCCTCTCCTACCGGATCGAATGTCGGACGGTCCCCGAGCCGCATTTGTCCGTATTGCCTGTATCCAGGCCACTAATCCTAACGAATCGGTTTGTTCTTCGCATTCGATCGAACGGTAAGATTGTTTTTGCCCGGGCAATCTATTTCCAGGGCCACCATCTCGACAGCAGCGATACCCGAGTCCGGTAACGCGGACAATCGCAGAGCGAGCAGTCGGTTCCGCGCCGGTAATGCCGGTGCGCAGCTTGTTCGTGATGACACTTGCACAATGGCTCTGAGCTGGGCACATGCCGAGTGTAGACAACACCTGACACATCCATGCCCAACTCGGGCAGGCAAGAGGAGGCACGAGCGTGATGCGCCGTTTCGCATCCAACGCAGCGCTGGTCATCGGCTGGGCTCTGCTCGCAGGCGTCGCCGGAATGTTCCTCGTTCGCCAAGTCGGTGTGACCGAGATCACTTTTGTTGCGCTCGTCGTGGGGGCTCCGTATCTCGGCGTCGCCGCGATCGTCGCCGTGATCCTGTTCGCCGCAGCGCGCTCCCGCATCGGATCGGCCGTCGCAGTACTGATCACCGTTGCCGTCGTCGGCGTTCAGGTGCCGATGTTCCTCGCCGACGGACCGGACAACACCGGCCCGCAACTGTCGGTCCTGACGGTCAACGTCGCGCACGGCGATGCCGACGCCGCGTCCATCGTCGACGCGGTGCGGAGCAACGACGTCGACATTCTCGCGGTCCAGGAATTGACCCCGGAGGAAGTGGACGACCTGCAGGCCGCGGGCATCGACGACCTTCTGCCGTTCGCCTTCACCGCTGCGCTCCCGGTGGCCGATGGCACCGGGTTGTGGAGCCGCACTCCGCTGACCGACGGCATCCGCCTCGACAACTTCGGATTCGTACCGGTGCAGGCGAAAACCACCGTCGACGGACAGGATCTGACCGTCGTCTCCTTCCACGCGATGTCGCCTGCCACACCGCGCCACACCACCGAGTGGGCCGCCGACCTGGCCAGGATGCGGTCGATCATGGAGACCTACCAGGGCACAGTGCTCGTCGCGGGCGACTTCAACGCCACCAACGACCACCGGCAGTTTCGCACGTTGGCATCGTCCCCGTTCTCCGACGCGGCAGCCGGTGCCGGTGCGGGCCTGTTCCGCACGTTCCCGTCGGAACGTCCACTGGCGCGCTTGGATCACGTCGTGACGAGCGAGAACGTCCGCGCCCGGTCGGTCGAGCCGTTGCCGATCCCGGACAGCGATCACCTGGCGGTTCTCGCGCAGTTGCAGCTGCCCTGATCCGGGCGGCCGCGGATGCCGGTCAGAACCGCGGCAACTCGATGACCGGTGCAGGTGGCAACTGAATCTGCGGCAGCTGAATCTGCGGCAGGCCGGGAATCAGTGGCGGCGGCGCGGGCGCAGGCGCGGGCGCGGCGGGCGGCACGTATTCCGGCTCGGAATAGGTGCGAGCCGGGGCCTGAGCGGCCTCGGTGGTCGGCGGCACAGTGGTCGTCGGTGGCACGGTGGTGGGCGGTGCGGTGGTCCTCGGCGTCGTGGGCACTGCGGTGACGGGTGCGCTGGTCTCGACCGGTGAACTCGTCGGCTCCGTCGAGCTGCCGCCGTATCCGAGGGACAACCCGAGTGCGGCGATGGCAACGAGACCCCCTGCGACGAGCACTGCGCCGCGCACCTTGCGCTTGGAGTCGGCGGGCTTGTCTCCGGTGGGCTCGGGGCTCAACCAATCCGGAGCCCCGGTCAACAACGCGGGATCGGACGGAGACTGCCGAACGCCCGGTTGTGGGCTCGGTCGACGCGGCGCATCGGCCACCGGGGTCGCGAGCAGAGCTGCACCGCGTGCGGCCACCGACTCCGGGTCCGCCGGGGTTACGACGGGGAGGCCGATCCACGCACCGAGAATGGATTCCACCAGAGGAATTCGCGCTCCGCCGCCGATGAGGAAGAGAGCGTCGACGTGCTTGGGTGAACGACCGATCACGTCACGCACCAGCCGCGCCGAGTACTCGATCGGGACGGTCACCAGAGACTCGAACGACTCGCGCGAGATCAGAATGACGCCGCCGTCACCGGGCAGGCACACCGCGCCACTGGTCGACAGCTGCTCCTTGGCCACCCGGCACCGCGCGGTGAACTCGCTCAGTTCCTGGTTGTCGGCAATGTCGACGCCCTGCTTGGCGAGCTGATTGTCCGAGATGAGCCGATCGAAGTCGTCGCCGCTGATGTCGATGGTGCGTTCGGCGAGCAGAACCTGACCGGTACCGCGGTCGATCACGCTGATCGTCAATCCGGAACTGCCCAGATCGTAGAGGGCGATGGTGCCGAAGTGGCCCAGCTCGCCCGAGGCCTCCAGATACTGCAACGCTGCTCGTGCCTCGGGAACCAGTCGGTAGTTGTAGAGCCGCTGGCTCGCCATGGCCTGCTGGATCTCGCCGAACTGTTGCTGGTCCCGATACGCGACACCTGTCGCTTGCACCGGTCCACCGTCGCCCGCCTGCGAGAGCACGACTCCGATCGACTCGGCGGCCAATTCCTCCGCGCGGTCCCAGTAGGCGTCGACGGTGTCGTGATGGAAATCGAGGCGACCCGAATCCTGAGGGCGCGCGTCGGGACGAGCCATGCGCACAGCACTGGCCCCCACCGACACACCGAGAACTTCGGTCATTACCCGCCTTCGGTCGACTTCCCCGTGAACACACGCCGAGACTGGATGTCACGAACCAGTCTCGATCCCCCGCCAATGGCACACTGTAGCGCGTCCCTCGGTGCTCAGTGCGGCACCCGAGCACAGCACTAGAGTTGCGGGCATGCGCGTTCTGTTCGTCTGTACCGGGAACATCTGTCGATCGCCCACAGCCGAGCGCCTTGCGGCTGCATTCGCACGAGAAGGTGGCTTCGAGCTCACCGCGAGCAGCGCCGGAACGCAGGGCTTGACCGGGCACGCCATGGATCCGACGGCGGCGACGGTGCTGACTCAGCTCGGCGGCGATCCGGACGGTTTCGTTGCCCGACGCCTCACGCCCGCGATCGCGTCCGACGCCGATCTCGTGCTGACGATGACGGCGGCACATCGCGACGCCGTCCTGGCTCTCGCACCGCGGCAGATGCGTCGCACCTTCACTCTGCTGGAGGCGTCGGGCCTCGTCGCCGCATCGGGCGCGCAGTCCATCGCGACCCTGGCCGACGCACGGGCGGTGCACCGTGTCGACACACTCGACATCGGCGATCCGTACCGGCGTGATCACTCGGTGTACGAACAGGCCGGGGAGTCCATCGCGGAGGCGCTGCCCCATGTTCTGCGGTTGTCGACGCAGTGAACGTCCATCTCTCACCGCCCCGCTCGCTGAGGTAACGTTCTCGCATCATTGCCGACCATCCGGGTCCGGCCACGGCGTTAGGGTCTGTGCATGCGCGACAAGGTCATCGCGTCGGCAGCAGTGGCGAGCGCCGGAGTGGCAGTCGCAGTCGGCTTGACCATCGGTGCTCTCGGTGGCGCGTTCGACGACACGAGCCAGACCGTTCGTCCGCCCGCTCTGAAGTCGGACAGTCTGAGTTCGGTCGAGACGACACCGACGTCGACGATCGTCATCGTGCCGCCCTCGCCCACCTGGCAGGTCGCGGTACCCACCACTGCTCGTCCCACGACGACCACTCCGGATCGGTCCGAGACCACGACGCGAAGCCCGCGCCGAACCCCGTCCTCGGATCGAACGACCACCACCTCCGCGGAAAATTCGGACGATTCCGACGACGAGAGCAGCACCACCGAATCCGAATCCGACTCCGGGCGCTAGGGTACCGGCCGGGGTTATCGGCTCGGCTTCGTCAGCGCTGCGTTGTCGCCGATTCGCAACGCGGCCACCAGTTCTCGGTAGAGCGAGTCGGTGTTCATGAGCTCGGAGTGCGTGCCCCTGGCGCGGACCACTCCGTCCTCCATCACCAGGATCGTGTCGGCGTCGAGCACGGTGGACAACCTGTGCGCGATGGTCACGACGGCGGAGTCGGCCGCGATCGATCGGATCACCTCGTGGATTGCCGCCTCGGTGCGGCCGTCGACCTGCGCTGTGGCCTCGTCGAGCAGAAGGATTTCCGGACGACGAACGATGGCTCTGGCCAACGCAATTCGTTGACGCTGCCCACCGGAGACGGTCGATCCGATCAGGTCGGTGTCCAACCCTTCGTCCAGCGCGCGGATCGCCGAGTCCAGGTGCACCGACTCGAGCGCCGCCCAGATGTCGGCTTCGCTGGCCTCGGGATGGCTGAACAGGAGGTTCTCGCGGATCGAGCCGGGAAGCACCGGCGTCTCCTGCTCCACGTAGGACAACCGCGCTCGCACTTCGTCGATGGTCAGCTCGTCGTACGGGGTTCCGCCGAGCCTGATCTCGCCGGACTCAGGGGTCAGGAAGCGCAGGATCAACGAGAAGACGCTGGTCTTGCCTGCTCCCGACGGTCCGACGATCGCGGTGTGTCCACGCGCAGGCACCGCGAGGTCCATACCGCGCACGGCCGGCTCCCTACCCGGTGCGTATCGGGCTGTGACGCTGCGGAATTCGAGAGCCGGAGCGGGCGTTTCGGTCCTCGCCGACCTCGCGGGACCCGTCTCACCCTTTTCGGTGACCAAGTCGTCGATCTGGCGGATACGGGCGGCCGCGGCCATTCCGGCCTGCAATGCGGTGATATTCGTCGCCAGGGTGGACACCGGGCCCATCACCTGGAATGCGTAGAGCAGAAATGCGATCAGGCTGGACACGGCCAATGCCCCGGTACTGACGCGATAGCCGCCGAGACCGAGGATTCCGATGATCGCCAACTGCACTCCGCCCCCGGCGAATGTCCAGGCCAACGCGGAAATCTTGACCGCTCTGACGCTGTGCTGGGCGGAGATTCGCGCCTCGGAGATGACCCGCTCCGATTCGCGGGCCTCGGCCCTGCTGGACTTGACGGTACGAATCGCCCGCAGAGTGCCGTCGAGAATTCCACCGAGGCGGCCCACCGCTTCCTGGGACTGCCGCTGTGCGACGGCGATAGGAGGCATCAGGCGAGCGAACAACACTGCGATCGCAATGATGGCCGAGGCGATCGCGCCGAGCAGCACCAAATCCAGCACAGCCATGAGAATCAGTGCGCCCACGAGGCCGACCACACTGTTGACTATGGCCACCAACGCATTCGAGGTGGCCTCGCGCAGCAGAACGGTATCGGAGGTGACCCGGGTGACGAGCTCTCCGGTGGGCCGAGTGCCCAGACTTCCCACCGTGGCACCGAAGTACTTGCGCACAATGGATTTGCGGGCGTCGAGGACCACGCGTTCGGCGAGGACCCCCAGCACGATCCACTGCAGATACAGCACCAGCGAACCCACCACGAGAAGAGCCACCAGAATCAGCACCGGCTGGATCAGGGAGGCGTCGGTGCCGAGGCCGTCGAGCACTCCTTTGGCTACCATCGGCGTCGCCAGTGCCGCTCCGGTGCCGACGAGGCCGAGGGTCAGGCCGAGAGACAGGGTGCGACGGTGCGGGCGGACGAACTGCCACAGCACGCGCAGATTCGGGACCGTTATCTTCTTCTTCTCTGCGGTAGCGATCTGCACGTCGACCATGGCACCAGTGTGCCGGATGGGGCGGTCGGGCTAGGTCGCGTCCCAGATCATGTGCACGGTCGTACCGTTCTGGTCCGAGGTGACGGCGGCGCTGTCGGCCAACGCCCGCATGAGCGGCACACCCCGCCCGCGGTTGGGATCGGAGTTGTGCGATGCCCAGTCTCCGCGATCGGTCACTTTCACTTCTATTCGCCCCTCCGCGGCACACGAGACTCGAATGTCGAGTGTTCCGCGGTCGGTGTGGTCTCGGTATGCGTGCTCGACGCTGTTCGCTATTGCCTCGTACGTGGCGAGCACCACGTCGTACGCACGATCGGGGTCGACGCCCACATTGCCCAACCAGTCACCGAGCTCACGACGAAGCTCCGACGCTCGATCGGCGTCGGCAGGTTCGCCGGTGAACAGCAGTTCTTCCATTCGCGCACCTGCCGTCGAGATGGAACTGTCGGTACGTGAGTCGTCACCTCCGGAGAGAGTCGCCATCATGAATCCCGTCTACCCAAAAGTTCAGGATCTACCCGCGTGAAGTGCAACGAATGCTTCGTCGACCGTTGCATAGATTCCGAACACCTCGTCCAGACCGACGAGAGTGAGGGGACGACCGGTGGCCGGACCATCCGCGACCACGGCAAACCCGGCGTTACCACCGAGTTGCTGATGCGTCGACGCCAACAGGGACATGCCGGCGGACGCGAGAAATCCCACATCACTGAGATCGATCACCACAGCCGTCGGCGATTTCTCGAGCACGATAGCTACCGACTCGGACAGATCGGGAGCAGTCACCAGATCCAGTTCACCGGACACCGCCAGAACCACGTCCCGGTCACGCCATTCCACGATCACATCGAAGTGCTGGGGCCCGAGGCCCGTGTCGTCCGCAGTCACACGCCGACTTTACCCCGGCCCACCCTGGCAGACCTTCTTCCACTCGGCCGAGTGGCCCGACTCCCACTAGGCTCGCTTCGATGATCGAGGCACTGCAGGGAGCGGACCGTCGTCGATCGTTCGGTGAGTACCTTGCGGTCACCGTCGGTGGCGGGGTCGGTGCGGCGTTGCGATACGAGGTCTGGACGTGGCGAGGATCGCCGAGGTGGCTGTTGATGAGCACGTTCGGCGTCAACGTGTTCGGGTGCCTAGTCGTCGGCGCTGGCCTGGGCTACCTGTGGGGACGGCCCGCCCCGGTTGCCCGCGCCGCCCTGTTCGGGCTGGCGTGCGGGTTCACCACCTTCAGCCTGTACGCGTTCCAAGCGGTGACGCATCGCGGTGCATGGAATTCGGTGGTGTATCTGGTGGGAACGCCGATCATCGCGTTGATCGCCATGGCACTCGGCGCGGCGATCACCAAGCCGAGGCCGAGCAGCATTCGATGACGACCATGATTCTGGTGGCCGTCGGGGGTGGGCTGGCTGCGCTCGGGCAGTTCGTGTTCTCGTACGCCATCAGGTCCAGGCGACGGTTGTCCGCGCTCAATCTGCTGGCGTGTGCGGCATTGGGGTTGGTGTTCGCTCTCGATCCACCGGACCGGTTTCGTTCGCTGGTGGGCATCGGATTTCTGGCGTCGGTGGCCCCGTTGGCCACGGTGGCGCTGGCTACGCTTCGGCTCACCAGAAACCAGGAGTACCGCAGCGCAACAGTATTTTTCGCTGCCAATGTGGTGGGTGGAATCGCTGCCGTGATGTTCGGATTCCTGGCGTGGAAGTCCGGCATCACGCTCTATCACAAGATTTTCTGACCCGCCCGCATCAGTCGTCCGCCGAGTTCTCGCACGGTCCCTGTACGCCCGCCTTGACGAAGCCCGCGATCTGGTAGAGGTAGGTGAACTCCCATTCGACGAGGGAGAAGTCGTAGGCACGTGGCGTCGGACGCATCGTGACGGTTCCGTCGAAGCACTGGTCGAAGATGTACCGGGCGCGGGGTAGGTGGTAGCGCCACGTGACGACGATGACGTGATTCCACCCTCGCTCGCGGGCGAGTTCCTCGGTGAACATCGCTTCTCCGCGTGTGGTCGACGGAGTCGGCGGAATGCACAGCACCTCGAACTCGGTCGTCGATGCCGCGCAGTCCTTCTTCATGGTCGGGTCGCGGGAACCGTAGGGATCGGAGAGCACCACCGTCTTCGCCAGACCCTGCTCGGCGAGCGAGATGCCGTACGCCTCGCGGCCGTCGTGTTCGCCGCCCAGTACGACGATCGCGTCGGCCGTGGTCATCGGATCGACGCGAGCCTTCGTGAACGCGACGTAGCCGCCCACACCGATCGCAGACACCAGGACAACCGGGATCGCGAAGGCCAGAAACAGCAACAGACGTCCGCGGAACACCTCACCAGGTTAAGGAAGGTGCACCGCGGGCGCGCGGTCAGAGACTCGGATCACTCACTCGGCTGAGGCACGGTGACGTTGCAGTCGGTGACCTCGGGGTTGATGCCGAAGTAGTTGAGCGGTCCTGCGACGACAGTGAGGGCGATGGTGCCCGCTCCGCCGCAGTTCTCGGGTGCGCTCTCGAAGTAACCACGTTGGTACGACGCGAATGCACCGATGATGAGCCAGACCAGAACGATCAACGTAACGAATCTCATGGTGCCCCCTAAGGCGGTCAGCCGCCGTTCGGCTGTCGAGAGTGACGTATGTCCGATTGTCGCAGTGTTCAAACCGCAGTCATTCGCTCCGCCTGGACAGTGTCTGCGACAGGTAGTCGCTCAGTGCCTGTTCCTGGACGCGATCGAGGGCACGCGCCAACTCCGCCTGTGCCGATTTCATCGCCAGGCTGCGCATCTTCTCGAACATCTCGGTGGTCTCGGCCACCTCCCCCGACTTGGGGAGCCACCCCGGACCGTGTTTCGCGGCCAGATGGTCGGTCACGCTCCCCACCATCGATTCGGCGATGGCGTTCATCTTCGATGCGGTTCTCTCGTGCTGGTCGAGGAGTTCCTCCAGGGTGAAGCCGTACTGGCTCAGATCGACGAACACCTCGAGGAGAGTGGGATCGAGTATCTCGGCCTGATCTCCGTCGATTCTGATCAGTTTCGCTTCGATGAGTCGGGCAACGATGTCGTCGTTGTCCTCACCGAGAAATTGCGCAATCAGTTCGACGGGGATGACCGTGGTCTCGGTCGACGACCACTTGCGGGTCACGATTTCCTGCAGGCCGAGGATTTCTTCCAGGTCCTTGCCCTGCTCCCAGCCCGAGAGGAAATCCGCGATGTGCGCCGAGGTGAACCCACGTTGCAGCAGCGAGTCGATCACCTTGAGTCGAGTCAGGTGATCGTCGTCGTAGATACCGACGCGACCGCGGAGCGTGGGCGGCGGAAGCAGTCCGCGTTCCTGGTACGCCCGCACGTTGCGAGTGGTCGTCTTGGCCTCTCGGGCCAAGTCGTCGATTCGATACTCCACCGATCTCCCTACCTCCGCCGCGCGTCGACCCACAGGATATACGTCGACCACGCGGCGGAAGGCGGACCCGAAGCCGAATGTCATCGCAACGGCAGCGCGCTCTCGTGCACCCGCAGCGGCTCTCGCTGCCGTTCTACACGGCGCGGAGTCATCGTGAAATCGCCCTGCTCGACGCCTCTGAGCTGGTTGACGTACTGGGTGGCGAAACCGGGGAACATGGTGGCGTTGAAGCCGTCCTCGGTGAGATACCAACTGCTGCAACCCGAATTCCAGGTCGTCTTGGCGAGTTTGCGCTGCATCTCCCGGTTGTAGGCATCCTGAACGTCCTGGCGCACATCGGCGCTGTGCAGGTTGCCGTCGAGCACCAGGGAGATGGCCTCGACGAGGTAGTCGATCTGGGCCTCCATGTACACCAGGGCCGAGCTGTGCCCCGGTCCGGAGTTCGGGCCGAAGGTGAAGTACATGTTCGGGTAGCCCGATACGGCAATGCTCTTGTACGCCTTGGCCCCTGCGCTCCACTCATCGGCCAGTACCCGGCCGTCACGCCCGGTGATCGGGATAGGGGTTCCGGTGTTGGAGACATCGAACCCGGTGGCGAACACGATGGCGTCGAACTGATGCTCGACGCCTTCCACGGTCCGAATTCCCTTGGGCGAGAGCGTTGCTATCGGCCACGTCACCAGCGTGCAGTTCGGCTTCGGCAAGGCCGGGTAGTAGTCACTGGTCATCAACAACCTCTTGCAGCCGGCCCGGAACCGCGGGGTCAGCTGGCGTCGCAGCCATGGATCGCGAACCTGACGCCGCAGATGGGCGCGACCGACCAGTTCGACGATGCGCGTCAGCGGCGTCTTCCAGACGACACCGAGGGCGACGGACTCGTGGCCCCAGAACCACAGCGAACGCGCGATGGTCTGAGCCTGCGGGTACCGAGCGTATCGACGCTTGGTGCTGCCCTGTGTCTTTCGGTTCATTCTGGGCAGTGTCCAGCCCGGCGTGCGCTGGAACACCTTGACCGTGTCGGCGATCTTCACCAGTTCCGGAACGATCTGCACCGCGCTCGCCCCGGTTCCGACCACGGCGACCTTCTTTCCCTCGAAGTCGTAGTCGTGATCCCACCGAGCACTGTGGATCTTGTGTCCCTCGTAGGTGTCGATGCCCCGGATATTCGGCAGGCTGGCATTGGCGAGCGGCCCCGACGCCATCACCACCGTGCGCGCTCGAACATCGGGGTGCCCGTCGATGCTCAGGTGCCAATGCCCGGCCGCCTCGTTCCAGATGATGTCGACCACATTGTGCCCGAATCGAATACGCGACTCGATGTCGAACTCGTCCACCATCGTGTGGATGTACTCGAGAATCTCACCGCTGCCGGAGTAGGTGTGCGACCAGTTGGGGTTGGGCGCAAAACTGTACGAGTACAACCTGGACGGGATGTCGCAGGCGGCACCCGGATAAGTGTTGTCTCGCCAGGTTCCTCCGACTGCGCTTCCGCGTTCGAGGATGACGAAGTTGTCGATACCTTTGTTGCGCAGTCGGATAGCGGAACCGATTCCGGCAAACCCTGCGCCGACGATCACCGCATCGAGTACACCGTCGCGCACATCGAACTCGCTCATGCGACGGGCTCGTAGGTCAGTTCCTTGGCCCAGGTCGGCTCGGAATTGAGAGTCTTCGTGGGGTACCGGCGCGTGAGCTTCACCAGGCCGTCCGCCAGCAGGTGGTACGGGTGCTTGCGATTGATCACGATGCTGCCGTGCCATTGCACGATGCGGTACATGGGCACCCGCAGCGCAACGGGATTGCGCTGACCGACACTCTTGAATCGCTTCATCGCGGTGTACAGGCGCTCCTCGTCGACACCCATCTCGACGATGTTGTCGCGCATCTTGTTCAGCAGCGGGATGTACCGCAGCGTGCCGACGATGAGGGCCGGGTTCATCCACGCGCCGACGGTGTCGACCAGAATCTTGCGCATCCGCGAATGCCCGAGCAGCTCGATCACGGCGAAATCGACTGCAAGGTGCCGTGATTCGTCGGAGTTGATCTTCTTGAACACCGCCTGACACACCGGGTCGTCGATCTCGTCCATGATGAATTTGACCAACGCACCGTCCAATGCGACCTCGAGCATCGGAATGACGGTGCCTAGTACGGCCAGTGACAGCCCGTCCGAGTGCTTGTCCAGCCAGTCGATGACGAGCTTGACGTTGATGTTGGGCTCGGGCATCTCGTCGCCGTCGAGCATGCCCCACCGCCGCATGAGAGCAAGTTCGGCGTTGGCGTGCTTCTGCTCCTCGGCGTGAAAGTAGCGGTAGATCTCCGCCAGCGTCTCGTTCGGCGCCTTGAGCGCCATGGCGGCGAAGCCGCGAGCGCCCACGTTCTCGATCCACATCAGATCGGACATGAAGGGCTTGAGTTTGGCGTGCAGTTCGGGGCTGATGGTCTCGGCTCCCGGGCCGTCCCAATCGATGTCCGCCAACGCCCACTGACGGTCCTTGATCTTGGTCAACATGTCATCGAAGTCCATTGCCATGTCAGGCTCCTGTGGTTGTAGTAGTGAGGGATTCGTTCTTCGCTGCGTCCTGGTCGGCGGGCATGACCCGATTGAGCAACCCGAGAAAACGCACGTACACCGCGGGCAGCAGTCTCTTGAATCGCCATACGGCCTTGGCGTCGAACTGGGGAACGACATAGAGCCGACCCTTGTCGAAAGCATCGAGTGTTCGGGCAGCGATCTTGTCCGGTGAGCGTCCGGTCCAGCGCATCGCCATCTCGGCCAGCCGCGATGAACTGGCGGTGATCCGGCCGTCCACGGCCACGTTGGTCTTGACGAACGTGGGGCACAGAACCGAGATGCGCACACCGGTACCCGACAGTTCCGCCGCCATCGTCTCCGACAGCGACATCACTGCCGCCTTGCCGACGTTGTACGGACCCATCAGAGGCGCGGCGGCAAAGCCTGCGGCGGAGGCGACGTTGATGATTCCGCCCTCGCCGGCGGCCCGCAGCGCAGGGGTGAACACCTCGCAGCCGTGGATCACTCCCCAGAGGTTGATCCCCAAGGCCCAGTTCCAGTCCTCGAAACCGATGTTGCCGACGGGCTTTCCACCGATCCCGACGCCGGCGTTGTTGATCAGCACCGTCGTCGGTCCGTCGAATTCGATGCCGGCACGTAGCGCCAACTCCTCGACGTTCTCGCGGATCGACACATCGCATTCGACGGCGTATCCGGTGGCACCGAGGGCGTTCACCATCGCTACCGTCTCCTGCGCGCGCGGCAACGAGATATCGGCACACATGACTGCTCCGCCGCGACGAGCCAGTTCGAGTGCGAAGGCCCGGCCGATGCCACTGCCCGCGCCGGTCACGACCGCTCTTGACCCGTACGACGGTTTTCCGTTCTTGCTTCTCATCGACTTACCTGCTCCTTCGAATCTTGTTGCACAACTGAGTTATCGAGTGCATGGGTGATGAATTCGGCTGCACGCTCGAGCGCGTGAGCGGCCTCGGGGATCAGCCGCGGGAGAGCCTGGAACACGTGCATCTGGTCGGGCCAGATCTCGAGTTCACTTCGTCCGCCTGCCGCGTCGATCATGGAGTGCAGGTGTCGAGCGTCGCCGCGCAGCATTTCGACCCCGCCGACTTGGATCAGGGTGGGTGGCAGGTCGCGTGCGAGCGCGAGGTCGAGCCGCAATCGCGGCAGATCGGCGTCGTGGCCCTCGGTGTAGAGGGCCACCAGTCCTCGCGCCGCCTTCGCCGAGATCATCGGGTCCTTGCGCGTGCGCTCCATCCGGGCCGACAGCTCGAAGTCGAGATCGATCAGCGGCGAGAACAACACCATCGCCCCCGGCTGCGGCGTCCCGGTCCGGTCGTTCTCGATGAGCAGGTCGGCAGCGAGGTGGCCGCCGGCCGAGTCTCCGGCGATGACGATGTTCGCCGCGTCGTACCCCTGGCCGAGTAACCAGCGGTACGCGGATTCGAGGTCGTCGGCGGCAGCGGGAAACGGGTGTTCCGGGGCCAGCCGATAGTCCACCGTGAACACCGGCAGGCCGGTCGCGGAGGACAACCGCGCGGTCAGACCACGATGCGTCCGTGCCGAACAGATGACGTACGCGCTGCCGTGGATGTAGAGAATCACGCGGGGTCCAGGGGTCAGGCCGCGTGCTCGCACCCATTCGCCGCGCACCGGGCCGTCGCCCACGATGTCCACTCTCGTCCCCTTCGGCACCGGACCGAAGAGATTCATCGACGTAGCGACGAGGCGTCGGGAGAACTCGATGCCGCTGCGGGACGTCGGAAGCAGGTTCGTCATCGGGCGCAGCGTCAGCCGAGCCATCAACGCTGCCAGTCGCGTTCGCCGAGACCCGGCACCGAAGGCGCCGCGCGGGAGGTAGTCGTTGTTCGTGGTCGAAGTCACCTCGTCACCTTCACCCGCTATTCGCCATTTGTCAATGGCCTATTAATTGGTGGCGAAGTGTGCGACAGTGACGACAGACACGCAACGAGCCCGAAAGAGGGAACAAGTGACGATGTTCAGGAGCGCACCACCGGCAGACCTCGGTACGTCGACCAGCGGTCCCGAGGCGGGAATCTTCGAGCTGGAAATCACCGAGGTGACCTACGAGACCGAGGACGCCGTCTCGCTCGGATTCGCGGTCCCCGAGCATGCGGAGACACACTTTCGGTACGCGCCGGGACAGTTCCTCACCCTGGAGATCCCCTGCACCGAAGGCGGTTCGGTGGCCCGCTGCTATTCCTTCTCGAGCTCCCCGGTACGCGACCCGTTCCCCACCGTGACGGTCAAACGAATCCAGGACGGGCTCGCGTCACACTGGTTGCACGACAACGCAGTTCGAGGGATGCGACTGAAGGCGCTGAAGCCGTCGGGCATGTTCGGACCGGAGAACTGGGACGTCGATTTCGTACTTCTGGCCGCCGGTAGCGGCATCACGCCGATGATGTCGATCATCAAAACCGCACTGTTGCGGCACGAGAACCGCATCACCCTCGTCTATGCCAACCAGAACCGCGGCTCGGTGATCTTCGCGGAGCAACTGACCGAACTTCGGTCTCGTTTTCCTGATCGACTCGACGTACATCACTGGTACACGTCGGACTCGGGATTGCCCACTGCTGCAGGGCTGGCCACGATGAATGCGGCCGTTCCGCCGGAGTGCGAGGCGTTCCTGTGCGGTCCGCCGCAGTACATGAACGTCGCCGAGGAGTGGCTCGCCCGCACCGGCACGGTCGCACGCAGAACGCATCGAGAGGTGTTCTCCTCCTTCGACTCCAACCCTTTTCGGGACGACAGGACCGCAACTGCCCACGAATCGGATGCGAACTCCGTCACCGCTCGGGCCGAGATCGACGGTATCGAGACCGAATTCGCCTGGAATTCCGGCACCAAGCTTCTCGACCGGCTCCTCGAGCTCGGTCTCGATCCGCCGTACGTGTGCCGCGAAGGGACGTGCGGCGGCTGCGCGTACACACTCACCGAGGGCACTGTGACCATGCTCGCCAACGAGACACTCGACGAGCACGAGCTCGAACACGGGGTTCGATTGGCATGCCAGTCCGTGCCCGAATCCCAGGCGATCCGTGCGGTGTTCGACCGCTGATGCCCGACGCGATGGGCCGTGACACCGACTCCGACGGAGCGCCTACCGAGGCCCTCGACATCGCGTATCCCGACCTCACACATTTCGGTCTCGAAGAGTTGGGCCGGGCCGCGTGGATCACCGTGGTACTCCTGGCTGCCGCAGCGATCGCCGTCGTTCGCTGGCCGGTGTCCTGGCTCGCCAAACGCCGTCGCTTCACGGTCTCCCTAGCCGAAGGTGTGGTCAAAGGATTCGAGGCGCTGGGGCCGACGTTCGTCAAACTGGGACAACTCATGGCGTCGTCGCCCGGTGTGTTCCCTCCGGTTCTTGCCGATGCGTGTCTGCGCTTGCTCGACGGTGTGCCACCCGTCCCGGCCCACAAGGCTCGCCGTGTCATCGAACGCGACCTGGGTGGCAGTATCGCGGAACTGTTCACCTCGTTCGACGACGTGCCGCTCTCGGCAGCATCCGTGGCGCAGGTCCACGCCTGCGTGCTACCCGACGGGCGCGAGGCGGTCGTCAAAGTACAGCGGCCCGAAATCCGTCGTCGCATGCGAGTCGATCTACGGGTGGCCTTCACCGGTGCGTCGTTGCTGGAGAGGTTCTTCGAGGTCTTCCGCATCGCCAACGCGACGGCCGTTGTCCGTGACCTCGACGAGTTGACGGCCGAGGAACTCGACAGTGCAGCAGAAGCATTGCGTCAGCAACGCTTTCGCGCCAACCTGTATGTCTTCGGGGACAATTCTCACGTGATGGTTCCGGACATCTACTGGAGCCATTGCGGACCCCGGGTGATCTGCATGGAACGAGTTCGAGGAACCCCGGTGGGCCGTATCACGCCGGGCGATCTCGCCGGGCTCGATTCCGAGCTGCAGTTGCGTCGCGGCGTCAAGGTCTGGCTGGAAGCCGTTGTGCTGCACGGCCCCTTCCACGGTGATGTACATGCCGGCAATCTGTGGGCACTGGACGACGGACGGGTGGGATTCCTGGACTTCGGAATCGTCGGGGAACTACCCGAGCAGTGGCGCGAGGTACTTCGCGAGATGTTCCGTGCCTCCCTGTTCGACGGCAACTACACCGAAGCTGCGCGACGCATCCGCATGCTCGGCATCACCGAGGGAACAACTCTGGGCGACAAGCTGATCGGTCTGCAGCTGAGGAAGTTGTTCGAGCCGATTCTGGGTA